>JAJFLK010000198.1 GCA_021772735.1 Candidatus Sumerlaeota bacterium
CCCCGCCGGGGAAAAGATCGGCGCGCCCATGTCCCTCGCCGGGAACTACCTGCCAGGGAGCTTCGCCTTTGATGGTGACTCCGAGCGACGCCGAACCACCGGCTTCGATTGAACCCGATGCGGTCGTTTCGATTGAGACGATCCCTGCGACCTGCTCCGGGCCGACTGGAACCTGTGCCGAATATGCCTCGAACAATTCTTCATCTGCCGAGGGTTCGGCGGCGCCGACGCGCAATTCGAGTTCGCCGTTTGAGCTCTCCGGGATGCACTGGATTTTGCAGACGAGGTAATCGGCGGACATGGCGAATTTGAGCGTCGTGCCCTTTTCCAGTTGCGCGGGGGGCGTCACTTCGGCGAAGAGCATGACCTCGTCTTCATACGTGTAGCTTGTCAGATCGTATTCATCGTCGAGACGGAAAGGGTTGGGCCACTGGATCTCGCCGATGGTGAAGCCCTCGGGCAAGGCCCACGAGATCTCAGCCGGAAGGCCGACCTCGCCGGCGTATCGCCAATAGATGTGCCAATCGGGTTGAATCTTAAAGACAACGCCGAGGCGGAAAGGGATTCCCGGCTCGACGGCCGCGGTATCGGCGATGAGGCGCGTGGCAACCTGACGGATCGGCTTGGCCGGAGCGCTCGGCCCGCCCATGTTATCGATGCGAATGCGTTGCGCGGAGGCCTCATCGGGAGCCAGCGCCGTAAGGACCATCCCCAGCAACGCCCCTGCGGCGGCAATCCGGGACATCACGCGTCGTCTGGCCGTGCGCGGCGTTGCCTGCGTTTTGGGCCTTTGCGGCGCTTGTTTCATAGGAGTTCGTATCATCAATCGTTGACCTTATAGAGCGATGGGCGGTGGCTGACGCTCCGCGCCCATCGTCACGATTAGACCCGGCGGCTGCGCAAGCGGTTTGGCCCAAACGTCGGGGGCTCCACGGATCCTCACGGGTCCGCGAGGGTCCGGTGGACTTCGGACGCCGTAAGCTTTGGGCAACCCGGCGGCTAATGCAACGGCCAAGGTGGGCTCGGCGCCGCCGGCGTCAATTCAAGAGATCAATCAACGGGCTCGAAGAGCTGAACGTGTGACTCGCCGAACTCAAGCTTCTCGCCCAAGGGGGCAAACCGATCGGGATTCCGATCCAGTGCCTTCCAGATCGACGAACGCTTTTCGTGATATGTGAACGTCCAGAACCGCGAATGCTGCCGACCGTAGTCCGAGACCGCGCGCAGGACGGGGGCGACGGCTTTTTCTTTGCGGTCGATAGATAGAGCGCCGGAGCTGATTTCGGCGCCGTAGTAGCCCCCAAACATATTCCAGCCCGTGCCCGAGCTGACGACAATCAGTCCGTCGCCCGCCTCCCGGTGTTCCTCGATGTAGCGCACGGCTTCGCGGTACCCCTCTCCGACTCCCGCGTAATAGACCGCAGAATACGTGAACTGGATTGCGAAAATCAGGGCCATGCCGACCGCCGCGACGCCGGCATGAACGCGCTGCAGGCGGTCCACACCACACCACACAAGGATCAGCATGAAAGGCATCACCGGGGAGTAGTATCGGATCGAGCCCAGAACGGAGGAGGAGGTCAGCGACGCGGCGATGAAGAGGCCCCCGATAAAAAGCGCCGTGAAAATGCCGAGAAACCGCAGGCCCGAATCATTGCGCGGCTCAGACGCGTCACCTTGATCGTCGCTCCCGTGCCCCTCGGATTCACCGGCCGCGCCGGGACGACGATCCGAGAAGAAAAATCCTGCGACCGCCAGAGCGAGGGTGAGATATCCGACGGCCCTCAGTGGGTTGGATTCGAGCGCATCATAATCGCCGAGCGCAAGCCGGTAAATCTGCCGGATAAGAATGCCCGCACCTTGTATTTCAGGCGCGCGTCCGGGTTCAAATTTCGTCTGCCCTCCGATCCACGCAATGCAGACGGGTACAGAAAGAACGGCCACGAGCCCTGCCGCCGCGATGAATCCGCCGATGCGCACGCGTCGCCGATAATGAGTAAGGAAGGCGTCAATTCCGTGGGCCACGAGCAGCGGCAAGATTAAAAGGTGCGTATGAATGCCGACCAGTGCGACAACGGCCCAGCGGATCAAGGGTGCGGCGGTTCGTGACGGTTCGGACTCAGCCCCCTCAGAATGAGAGCGATCGACGCGCGGTTTCCAGGCAAGATACGCGTCGGTCGATTCGGCCGCGACCCAGACGACCATGGAATACATCCGAGCATCAAGGCTCGTCGAGAGCCAGATCTGATGCAGCGCGGCGCTCGCCGCCGTGAGCAACGCGACGCGCGGACCTGCGACGCGATCAGCGAGCCTTCCGACGGCCCATACGGCCATCGCGCCGAAAAGAGCCGAAGGCGCGCGCAATGCCCATTCTTCAGTCCCGAAAATCGAAGTCCAGCCCTTAAGCATAACAAAGAACAACGGCATATGATTTTGAGCAATGCGCTCGCGGATGATCTCGGCCGGATCGAGCTTGAGCACACCGACCGTGATGAGCTCGTTGTTCCAGAGGCCATGACGATCGATCAGGAACATTCGCGCCAGGGCCCCGCCGAAAAGAATGCAGATCCACGTGATGTATCCCGACGAGCCGAACCTTGCGGCGTGCCCGCTTGCATTCAGATCGCTCTGGGTTTTGGGCAAGTTCATCTACGGGGGATTCAATTCGATGCGGGGTCGGGGACCTCTCCGGGCCCGGGATCCCAGCGGAGGCGTTCCATATCGATTCGTCCGCTGTCGTCAAACCGCACGCCTTCGGCCTCAAGTATCGCGCGCTGTAATTGGCCGGAATCGGGTTCGGCCGAACGGGCGGAGATCTCGCCTCGGCTATTGACGACGCGTTGCCAGGGGACATCCTCATCCGGTGTCAGATGAAAGAGCGCGTAACCGACCTGCCGAGCATGGCCCGGGAGACCGGCCAGCGCGGCGATCTGTCCATACGTCGCGACGCGTCCGGCGGGGATCCGGCGCACGACGCGATAGATGCGCAGATAATTGGGATGTCGCTCGATGTCGGTCATTGCCGCGCGATGGCGAGTCTCGTAGTCTGGGGCGAATCTGCCCGATCCGAAGATCGCAAACCGACCGACCACCCCGCAAATGAAAACCTCTGACTTCGACTACGATCTCCCGGCCGAATTGATCGCCGCGTATCCGGCGCTCCGGCGCGATGCCTCGCGGCTGCTCGTGCTCGACCTTTACACAGGCGGCGTCGAGCATCGTGTTTTCACCGATCTGGCCGGTCTTCTGCGCGAGGGCGATTGCCTGGTCATGAACGACAGCCGCGTAATCCCGGCGCGGCTCGCCGGGCTTCTGGCCAGTGGAGGTCGGGCCGAGGTTCTCCTGACCGAGCCGACCGGCAAAGGCCGGTGGCGGGCGATGGTCCGGCCGGGCAAGAAGCTTGGGCCGGGCCGGTGCGTCGTCATCGAAAACGAGGCGGGCAAGGCCGTGGGCGAAGTGCGAATCGAGGATGATCTGAACGGCGGAGAGAGAATCGTCCGGATTGTATCGGAGATGGCCGAGGAGGAATTTCTGAACGAATACGGACGCGTCCCGCTTCCGCCATATATCCTTGCCGCGCGCAGGCAGGCCTCGCGCAATGCAACCGCTCCGGACGAAGCCAACACGGACGCCGATTCTAATGACACAAATAACTCTGATCAGGCGGGCGACGAGGCGCTGGACCGCGAAAGGTACCAGACTATTTACGCCGAGGCGCCCGGATCGGTTGCGGCGCCGACGGCCGGCCTGCATTTCACTTCGGACCTTCTGGATCGGCTCAAGCGGCGCGGCGTCGAGCTGCGTTACGTGACGCTCCACGTCGGGCCGGGCACGTTCGCGCCGGTCAAGACCGAGGACGTCACCGACCATCGCATGCACCGCGAAAGGTATTCGATCGAGCCAGAAGAGGCCGCCGCCATCGGGCGCGCTCTGGATGATCCCGAGCGCCGGATCGTTGCCGTCGGGACAACCGCCACGAGGGTGCTCGAGGCGTGCCTCGCCGAACATGGGAGCATCGAATCCGGACCGGGCTCGACCGACATTTTCATCACGCCCGGGTTTGAGTTCCGCGCCGTCGATGCGCTGATCACGAACTTCCATCTGCCGTGCTCGACGTTGATGATGCTGGTCTGCGCATTTGCCGGCCGCGAGCGCACCATGCACGCATACGCCGAAGCCGTCACGATTCAATACCGGTTTTACAGCTACGGCGATGCGATGCTGATCACCCGCGGCCTCAAGAACGGACCCGGATTGCACTAGCGAGCGCGCCGTGCGGGGTGAGAAAAATGAGAAAACCGCAAACTAAAGCGAGGAAATTCGGGTCGATTCTTCAGGGGCGACAAAGTAATCTAAAAGTTCACGATGTCTGCCAGCCAAGGGAGCCGAAATCAAAAGATGTATGATATAGCTGTTCAAGTCCCAGGCCGGAACCCGCTTCGAGGCAGCTATGGCGCCGCGTGCACGACGGCCAGGCGCGTCGCACGGGTGCTGACATTGTGCCTGCTGTTTCTGCCGGCGGCCGGTTGTCAGGTGCTCGATGGCGTTCTCACGTCCACGTTCATGCCGAGCCCGGAGCAGGAGATCGAATTCGGAGTCGAGGTCGCCCGCGAGATTGAAAAAGGTCTCGTGTTCGTCGACGACCCGGAGGTCGTCGAATACATCCGGCGCCTCGGGCGAATCGTCGTCAGCAATTCGCCGCAGGATGCGGTGGTTCCGACGACGTTCTACGTCGTCCAGAACGGCGAGATCAACGCGTTCGCGATCCCTGGGGGTAACATATATGTTCACACTGGGCTGATCGAAGCCTCGGCCGATGAGGCCGAACTCGTCTCGGTGCTCGGTCATGAGTTCGGCCATGTGGTTTATCGTCATGGCATGGAACACGCCGCGCGCGCCCAGGGATATGGTGCGATGCAGCAGATTTTCCTGGGGCAGGAGGCCGGAGGGATCGCGACCCTCGCTGCCGGGATGATCACTCAGGGCGTGCTTCTCAATTACAGCCGCTCCGATGAACTCGAAGCCGATTCGCTGGCGATCCCGACGCTTTATTCGGCGAACTACGACCCCTCGGGGATGGTCACCTTCTTCGAGACTCTCAAGGATCGCTATGGCGAAACGTCCGGGGGTGTCGGCACCTTGTTCGCGTCGCATCCGCCGACGAGCGACCGCATCGAACGCGTGCGCCAATCCATCGCGACGCTGCCGCCCAAGGACGAACTTTATCGGCCGGTCAATGACCTGCGCCGCGTCCAGGCGCGCATGGACCAGCTCGGCCTGACTGCCGATGAATAGCACGGCGAGATCCGCCCGGGACACGGGCTTTATCTTTACATAACCAGCCGGATCGGTTTGGATAATCCCGGCAATACAAATCGCACACACAGGGCGAAATGATCAGTTGATTCGTCTACGGGAGGAACGTGAGAGATGGCTCGTCTATTCGGCAATATCACGGAAACTATTGGGAAGACGCCGCTCGTGCGGCTCAATCGAGTCGCGAGCGAGGCGGGTTGCGTCGCCGACGTTTATCTCAAGCTCGAATTCTTCAATCCGCTGGGTTCGGTCAAGGACCGCATCGGGTATTCGATGATCACCGAAGCTGAGAAGGCGGGACTCATCACGCCGGGCGAGACCACGCTGATCGAGCCGACCAGCGGGAATACGGGCATCGGGCTGGCCTTCGTCGCTGCGGCGCGCGGATACGATCTCATCCTGACCATGCCGGATTCGATGTCGGTAGAACGCCGAAAGCTTCTGAAGATTCTCGGCGCGAAGGTCGTGCTCACCGAAGCGGCCAAGGGCATGAAAGGCGCCATCGCGAGGGCCGAAGAGCTGATCGAACAGATTCCGGACTCTTTCATGCCGCAGCAATTCGTCAATCCATCAAATCCGAAAATTCACTACGATACGACGGGCCCCGAAATCTGGGACGACACCGATGGGAAGATCGACATCGTGGTCTGCGGAGTCGGCACCGGAGGGACGATCAGCGGGGCCGGGCGGTACCTGAAAGAGAAAAACTCCGATGTGAAGATGGTCGCCGTCGAGCCGACGGGGTCGCAGGTCATGGCGGGCCAAGGGCCCGGGCCGCACCGTTTGCAGGGAATCGGCGCGGGATTTATCCCCGAGAACCTCGATATGAGCGTCGTCGAT
>JAJFLK010000199.1 GCA_021772735.1 Candidatus Sumerlaeota bacterium
GGCGGCGCGTCGGGAGGCGCCTCAGAGCCCGCTTCGGATCGCTTTTCGGCCGCGCGCGTCCTGTGGCTTTATAATCCGCACGAGGGTCACCTCGCGGATACTGTCGCGCATGACCTGCTCGTCTACGACATCATGGATGAATACCGTGGGTTCCCATGGGCTCCGCCCAATATTGCCGCCGAAGAAGACAAACTGCTGCGGCGCGCCGATTGGGTCTTCGCCGGGACTCAGGCGCTGGCCGATGCGAAAAAGGCCCAAGCCGGGGGCCGGATCGATTGCTATTTATCAGGCGTCGAAGTCGAGCACTTCGCGCGAGGCGGTGGGAACAGGCCGGGTGCTCAAGGCGAGGGAAGCAGGCGCTGCAAACAAGGCGATCGGGGCGATGAGGGCGACCAAACAAAATCGGATACTCCACCCGCCATCGCGCCGTTGCGCGCAAAGTATCGCCGCCTGTTGGGATATGCCGGTGTGCTCGATCTGCGGATGGATCAGGAGCTGATTGCCGCCTCTGCGCGTCGTCATCGCGATTGGGGTTTCGTCCTGCTCGGCCCCGAACGAGACGATTTCGCCCGCCTGCACGCCGAACCCAATATCCACATGCCGGGGCAGATTCCTTACGCGGATTTGCCGGCGTGGTATCACACTTGGGATGTCGCGCTGATTCCGTTCGTTGAGAATGAGCTCACACGCCACTTGAACCCCACGAAGATTCTCGAATACGCCGCCGCCGACCTGCCCGTCATCACGCGCGACCTGCCTGATATCCGGCGCTTCTACGCCGAGGGCGCGTTTCTTTACGATTCGCCCGAGGGCTTTGAAGCAGCGTTGCGAACGGTGCTGGGAAGGCAAAGGGAAAGCGAGGGGAAGCCAGGTGATTCCGAGGTCGAAGCGAAAATGGGGATCGCCCGGCGGTGGGCCGAGGAGCGAAGCTGGGAGACGATCGCCGGTCGGATGCTCGATCGTGTCAGCGGCCTGCTGGAAAAATAGGGACTGACTTCTATTTCCCCACGAGCGATTTCAGGCACTCAAGCACTTCGTCCGAGTGCGCCTCGTTGCCTTTCGCTTTTTCCCAATGCTTGACGATCTTGCCATTGGGTCCGACCAGGAATGTCTCGCGCGTGATGCCCATGAACTTGCGCCCATAGAATGACTTCTCTTTCCATACGCCGTATTTCTCGGCGATTTTGTGATCTTCATCGGCGAGCAGCGGGTAGTTCAGAGCCTGCCTCTCGCTAAATCGCGCTTTTGATTTGCTATCCAGGATCGAGATCCCGACGACCGCCGCACTGAGTTTCGCGAATGCTTTCATGTTATCGCGGAATCCGCAGGCCTCTTTCGTGCAGCCCGGCGTGCTGTCTTTGGGATAGAAGAAGATCACCAGGTATTGACCCTTGAAATCCTTGAGCGCGACCTTGCCGCCGGTCGAAGCCGGAAGCGTGAACGCCGGTGCCTTTTTGCCTTCCATTGTCGTCATGTTTCGATCTCCATGGAAAAATTCGGATTCTTGCACGCGGGCCTCTCCCGGACGCCCCGAAGACTGTATCCCATTCGCGTTTATCAAGCGAGGCGTGCCGACGAGGCACGACGGGCGAGCCAGAGGCGCTGGCGCAGGTTCCGGCGAATGCAACGCGGGGTCGCAACGATGTAGCCGACTCATGTTGCGGTCCAATGTCTTCATCGTTGATTCTTATGGAGAAAGCGCTCCGGACTTGAAGGCATGAGTTTTGCTATACCCTATGGGGGTATATTGCCGCCACATCCGGATGGTTCGGCATCGCCAGGGAATTAAGAGACGAGGTGGACAAAATGACAACAAATAGCGTCCTGACGCCTAGCCAAATCAGTTCGATTTATTCGAAGCGTGCCAAACACTACGACAAGACGGTTCGAGTGTATAATCTGTTCGGCATGACTCTGGAGCGATGGCGAAGGATGGCAGTGGAATCGCTCGGTTTGAGGCCGGGCGATACCGTCGTGGATATCGCATGCGGCACAGGGCTCAATTTCCCCCTGTTTCAGAAAAAGATCGGTCCTGAGGGGAAGATCATTGGCGTGGACATGACGCAGGCCATGCTGGATCAGGCAGCCGCGCGGATTGAAGCTAACGATTGGGGAAACGTCGAACTGGTCCGTTCCAAGGCTGACGAATTCGAGTTTCCCACAGATATTGACGCGGTGTTCACCAGCTATGCGCTGACGTTGATACCGGAGTATGACGAGATCATCAAGAGGGCGGCTCGGGCGCTGCCGGAGGGCGCAAGGTTTGTGAACCTGGATATGAAGATTGCAGATTCGTGGATGTCGATCTTCGCGCCGCTATTGACGTTCCTTCTCGTCCGGCCATACGCGGGCACGCTTGAGATGGGACGGCGGCGCCACCCCTGGAAATCCGTGGAAAACTATATGGACCGAGTTTCGGTGAGGAATTTGTACTTCGGATTTCTTTATATTGTGGTCGGGGAATCTCGGGGCGTCGAAGAGCGCGACTGATCGCCCATCCGAGGGCAGGGCGTCGCATGCCCCGCAAGGCCTCATGTTCGTGTCTTCGCGTCTTTGGTCTTCAATATTGGCGTCGACCTGCGGCATGATGATTCGGATTACACCTTGAATCCATCGGCCCCGGAGCGCCGGACGCCGTTGCTTGCCTTTATGTTTCTTCACCTTGATTGCCGCTACTTCCTCGGCGACCGCCCCTGCAAGTTCAAGCGCGCCTGCGAGGAGTGCCCGCATTACGACCCGATGGGGCCGCGCGTTCTGATTATCAAATACGGCGCGCTGGGCGACGTCGTGCGGACGGCGTGCCTCCTGCCTGGTCTTGAGCGCCTCGTCGGTTCTCCGGCGCATGTGACCTGGCTGACCTCGGCCCCGGCCGAGGATCTCGTCCGGCGCATGCCGGGCGTTGATCGCGTGTTGGTTTCGGGCACGGCGGCGTTCAATCAGCTCAACGTCGAGCATTTCGATTGGGTGATTTGCCTGGAGAAGGAGCCCGAGCCCTGTTCGGTCGCGATGACCGTCCAGGCCGATTCGAAGCGCGGCGTGGGGCTCTCGCGTTACGGCACGCCGTATCCGCTCTCTGAGCATGCGGACTATTACTTCGCGCTGGGATTGGATGACGACGAGAAATTCTTCAAGAACGAGAAGACCTATCAGCAGCTCATTTATGAGGCGATCGATCTCGAATACCGGGGCGAGCGATATGAGATTGAGCTGACCGAGGACGACTGCGCGGCGGCTGAGCGCCGATTCTCGTCCTTCGGCGCGCCTCGTTCGGTCCGCCGCTGGGTGGGTCTGAACCCCGGCGCGGGTGACGTTTTCGCCTTCAAGGCCTGGCGCGAAGATGGCTACATCGCGCTCATCCGCGAAGTGGCCGAACACTGCCCCGATGTCGGGTTCATTCTGCTCGGCGGGCCCGGAGAGGCCGCTTTGCTCGACCGTATCGCCGAGGCGACTGCGGGATTGCCGGTCTTCAACGCCGGAACGGATAATTCTCTGGGCGCCTTCGCGGCCATCATCGACCGGTGCGACGCGCTGGCCTGCGGTGACACGCTGGCGATGCACCTCGCCATCGCGCGTCGCGTGCGCGCGGTCGTGATGTTCGGCCCGACGTGCGAGCCCGAGGTCGATTTGTTCGGCCTGGGGCGCAAGGTCAAGACGCCGATCGAGTGCTCGCCCTGCTACCGCCGCTCGTGCGTCGTGAGCCCCTCGTGTCAGGATCTAATTACGAACAAGGAAGTGATCGACGCCGTCATCGAACAGCTCGACGCGTGCGCGGCCAAAACCTCATAATCGCTATTGATAACCACTGATCGCGCCCGCCCGCAAACCGAAAGGCCCGCCTCATCATGAGTGAAACTCGAATTGAAAAAGACTCCCTCGGCGAACTCCAGGTTCCCGCCGATGCGCTTTACGCCGCGCAGACCCAGCGCGCGGTTGAGAACTTCCCGATCAGCGGCATCCGTTTCCCGCGTGTTTTCATCAAGGCTCTGGGGCTCATCAAGCAGGCCGCCGCCGGGGTCAACAACGATCTGGGAACGCTCGATAATGATAAGGCAGCCGCCATCGTCTCGGCCGCCGATAAGGTCATCTCCGGCGAACTCGACGCGCATTTCCCGGTCGATATTTTCCAGACCGGCTCGGGCACCTCGACGAACATGAACGTGAACGAGGTGATTGCGAACGTCGCCAGCAGGGCCATCGGAGGTGACACCGGGCCCCGGCTCATCCATCCCAACGACCATGTGAACATGGGCCAATCGAGCAACGACGTGATCCCGACCGCGATTCACGTCAGCGCGTATATTCAAACGGCCGAGGGGCTCCTGCCGGCGCTGCGTTATTTGCAGGAGACGATGCAGACCAAAGCGGCCAAGCATGGCGACGTCGTCAAGACCGGACGCACGCATTTGATGGACGCGATGCCGGTGACGCTCGAGCAGGAGATCGGCGGCTGGGCATATCAGGTCGGCCAGGCTATCGAGCGCATCGAAGCCTGCCTGCCGCGCCTTGCGTTGCTGGCGATAGGCGGCACGGCGGTCGGCACGGGGATCAACACGCATCCCGAGTTCGGCGCGCGCGTCGCCGCAAGGGTCGCCGAGGCGACCGGTCTGCCTTTTGTCGAGGCGGAGAATCACTTCGCAGCCCAGGCCGCGATGGATACGACCGTCGAGCTCTCGGGGCATCTCAAGACCGCCGCCACCGCGCTGATGAAAATCAGCAACGACCTGCGCTGGATGAACAGCGGGCCGATCGCGGGCCTCGGCGAGATCGCCTTGAAGGCCCTCCAGCCCGGCTCCTCGATCATGCCCGGCAAGGTCAACCCGGTGATCTGCGAATCCATGATGATGGTCTGCGCGCAGGTTATCGGAAACGACGTTGCGATCTCGATCGGCAATGAGCGCGGTAACTTCGAGCTGAACGTCATGATGCCGGTCATCGGGCATAATCTGCTTCAATCCCTGACGATCCTCGGGAACGCTTCGCGCGTCCTTGCCGATCTCGCCATCGCCGAGTTTACGGTCAACGAGGCTCACATCGCCGAGGGGGTGGATCGCAATCCGATCCTTGCCACGACGCTCAATCCGGCCATTGGATACGACAAGGCCGCCAAGATCGCCAAGCAGGCGTACGCCGAGGGGCGTCGAGTCCGGGAAGTCGCGGCCGATCAGACCGACCTCGATC
>JAJFLK010000200.1 GCA_021772735.1 Candidatus Sumerlaeota bacterium
GGCCTCGCTGACGGTCAGGTCCGACTCAGTCAAGCCCGGCGTGTCGTATGGTTTTGCCGTGTCGGGAGCCTCGTGCAATCCGGGCTCACCCGGTGCTCCGGGAATTTTGCGTGACTCCGCAGCGCCGAATGACTCGTGAACACCGGGCTTGCCCGGCGCGCCGGGCGGACCGGCATTTCTTACCGATCCCTCTGCATCGTGCAGGCCGGGCGCGGCAGCCAAGATCACATCGGCCAAGCGCGTGATCTGGCCGTTCGTCCTCTTCATTTCGAGTTCGATCGAAGCGTTGTAATTGCGCCAGCGAAACGGTTCGAACGCGATCGTGAAGTAAGCGATCCCAGTCGCGCCGTTGATGATGCTGTGCCAGACCTCGAAGCGCATCTCCTCGGCCGTCGGGCCGCGCGTGGCCGGGGGCGTCCACGATAGATCCTGATCGCTCGCCTCGACGACGGCCCACACGGGTTTGGTCCCGCCGGTCCAGTTGTCGCTGAGGTCGCGCGTCGCATGGCCGGGCAGATAGAGCCAGCTCGGGTTGTTCCATCCGGTGACCGGATAGACATCGAAGCTGGCGATATCGGCCAGAGCGAAGGCATCGCGATACCACGCGCGGCTGCCGCCGAGCGGGCCGGGCACGGCGTCGAAATTCGCGTCCTTGAAAAACCCGGCCTCGGTGTTCAGGACAATCGGCCGGAGCGGATCGTGCGCGCGGATCGCGGCGTAATGATCGCGAAGCTCGGCGGGCGTCGTGCCCTTGCCGTCCGGCTCGTCGCCGAACATCCACGCCAGAAGCGCGGGGTGATCGACCTGCGCGGCGTCGAATTTCAAGACGCCTACCATGCCCTGAGCAGCGAGGCCGTCGAGCAGCTCGCGATTCTTCTCGGCCCCCCAGCCGAAGTCGAAGTAAGTATTAATGCCGAGCGAGTTGAAATATGGCACGTCGCCGGGCGGCTGCTGCCAGACACCGATGGGGAAGAATTTCTCGCCGCCCACGCGCAGCCAGCGTCTCTCGATGACGCCGCCCTCGGCCGCCGATGGCGCGGGCGGGGGCATGGCGATATCGGATTCGGGCGCGGCGCTTGCAGCGTCTTCCGGCGTGTCGTGTACCAAGTCGGCGGGTGTGACATCTGCAGCGACATCTGGGGCAACATCTGCGGCGGCATGATCCGCGTCCGGTATCTCTGCGCTGCTTCCGTAATTGAAATGTAGGCACCATCGCCGAACCTCGCCGACGCCGCCCAGCTCGCGATCGGCAACGCCGAGCAGCCATCGGCCATCGGTATTCTCCCCGGCGAAGATTGAAAGCGGTTCGGCGGGCCGCCACGAGCCGCTGAACGGCGCGCGCTCGGCCCCCGCATCGGCGATGGATTCGCCCGCGCCATCCTCGAAGACCGTATCGCAGAAATTATTCGCAGTCCCGCCGGCTCGATTGGCGAGGCGGATCGTCGTGCCCGAGGGCGAGGTCAGAGTCACGACAAGATCGCCGACGTAAGTATGCGCGAGCGCCGCGTCGGGATGGTTCTCACCCGCCGAGCAATGGCCGCTTCCTGGCCTCGGGAACTCCACGCGCAGGTCGGCGTTCGCCGCGCCGATGCCCCCATCCAGACCCGCCACATTCAACGCGATGAAAACTCCGCCGGCCGTATTGTCCGGAATCGCGACCGGCTCGCCCCGATAGCAAAACGTATGGCCGCCGCCGGTAGAAGCTCCCGCTGGGCCGGCCTGACCGTCCTGGGCGTGGATGAACCCGGGCAAGACTGCGAATGCGAGAGCAATCAGCGCGAAGCGCCGTCCGGCATTGGAGATTCGAGGGATCGATCTGCACCGCGAAGGCGCGCCGCGGGAGATGTTTCTCGCGGCTCGGAGAACTGATACAGGCGAATGATCCAAGGCGATTCGGGGGATTCGAACAGCGCGAGCTGGACCAATCCGGTCTCCTCGGGTCTTTGAATTTCGACTGCGGAGAGGATGTATTCGCCGCCCAGATCGGCGAACGCCGCCGCGTCCAGATCGAGCGTCTCGACGCTTCGGCGCGCGCTCCTTTTCGTCTGCGATATCAGGAGCTGGAGATCGTGGCTGAAGATGTAACATCGGCTTCCCCAATCGTCGAAATACTGCTTCATCCGCTCGCTCTTGGCCAGCTCGGCGGCGATCAGCGGCCTGAAACGGCGCTTCGCGGCGACCGGATAATTATAGAAATAGCCGTCGATCGTCTCGAACCCGTGAACCATCGCGATCGAGGGATGCATCGCAAAACTCGCGACGCGATACGTGTCTTTGGGCCGGCCGATGAACTCCTCGATCTCATCTAATAGTTCCGCGCTGTAGAACTGCTCGAACGTCATCTCGTTCTTGCGCCGCTCGTTTGCGGCTTCGCAGAACCAAAGCGCATGGCCGATCTGCGCGGCAAGCAGGATCGCCACGAGCGGACCACCCCACCTCAAGCGGCCGTGAAGCAAACACAGAGCGAATCCGAACGCGAGCATCCACGAGACGGGATGAAGCCAGTGGATGCGGCTCGTATTGAAAGCGGTCAGGAAATGCAGGCGAGCCCTCGCGAGGAAATCGTGATACTCGGGCCAGAGGTGCAGAGCAAACGCCGTCGATGCGATCGCGTTGAACGCCAGCAGCGCGAGAATGATGCGGACGTGTTTTCGGGCGGCGATCTCTCCGGGAGTGTTCTCAACACTATCATTAACGGCGGCGACCGACGAGGCCGTGCCGCGAACGAATGCCAACAAGGTTTCGGCCGCGCACGCCGCGGCAAGCGCCCCGTAAAACACGACGTTGATCCTCGGCGCCCACCGACGCGAGAACGGCAGCCGGTGCGGCACGTACCACTCCATCGCAACCAGCGCGATAAACACAGCCGCGACGAGGCCGAGCCGGGCCGCGCGTCCCCGGGCCGACATCGCCAGCGCGAATCCGACGACCGAAAGCATGATCGGGTTTTGCAGACTGTGCGCGTGATACTGGCCGTTCGCGAAGTTATCGAGCCCGGTCATCACGACATCGCGTAGCGATTCGGCACGCCCGATCAGGCCAAACTCGACGCGATGCGAGATGAAATCGGTCTGGAACAACGCCTGATAGAACAGCCGATATTCCGAAAGCACGTGCAGCACGGTGAAGATCAGGAGCGCGGCGAGAAGGCGCGAGTTGATGGCGGGCGCGGCAATGCCGTGCCCATCATCAGAGCAGGCATTCTCGGATTGTGTATTGCTCCGGCGTGACCGCATGGCGTCCCACACCGCGATGGCCCACATGACAGGGATCACCGCGAAACCAATGGCGACCAGGTTGGCGTAGACCGGATAGACGATCATCGCGGCCCACGCGCCGCCGAGCGCGATGCGCGAGGTGCGGTCGTTATTCTCGCCCCCACCAACGGGCGGTTCGGAGG
>JAJFLK010000003.1 GCA_021772735.1 Candidatus Sumerlaeota bacterium
GTGCCCGGACATCGAGAGCAGGTCCACGCCGAGCTCCTGCACGTCGATCGGCAGGCGTCCAGCCGCCTGCACGGCGTCGGTGTGAAACAGCACTCCGCGCTCGCGGCAGACGCGCGCGATATCTGCGATCGGCTGGACGACGCCGGTTTCGTTGTTCGCGAACATCACAGAAACGATCAGCGTCTCCGGGCGGATCGCATCGGCCACGCTTTGCGGCGTCACCTTGCAATCGGCGTCGACCGGTAGATACGTGACCTCGTAACCCTGCTCCTCAAGCACCGCGCACGATTCGAGGATCGCCTTGTGCTCGACGGCGGTCGTAATGACGTGGCGCTTGGAGGGGTTCGCCTCGGCCGCGCCTCGGATCGCGATGTTGTCCGATTCGGACCCGCATCCGGTGAAGACGACGTGCTCGGGATCGGCGGCATTGATCAGCCGCGCGACCTGCATCCGGGCTTTCTCAATCCCATAACGGGCGTGGATACCGAATTCATGGATGCTCGACGCGTTGCCGAAACTCCAGGTCAGATACGGCAGCATGGCGTCCAGAGCCTCGGCGGCCAGGGGCGTCGTGGCATTATGATCCATGTAGATGCCCAGCTCCGGATGCCTCGCCGCCGCCTCGCGTCGTTGTTCAATATCTTGAACATCGCTTTGGGATAAGCTGCCTTGACTCATGATGACGCTCGCCTCTTTTGCTTTCACGGCTTGCTCGAAAACTATTACGCAAACCACTGACTACAGATGCTTTATGGTGAAAATATCGACTTTGATATCGCACCTCATCCGTGGCCTAAAACCCTACGCGGGCTTGTTCACTTTGTCAAACTTTTTGTTCGGCATATTGAACAATGGCGCGTTTCCACCCCGCCAACATCAGTGAAATCACAGCGTGGTTCCGGGAAAACCAAGTGCCTGTCTTTGAATTCTCTTCGTTGTGCTCTTTGTGCCGTCGTGGTTTCTCTTCACCACAACGGCACTAAGTGCACAACGAATCCAATCCCTATAGCCCCCGCTTTCCCCTGCCCGCAGGAGGCCGGACGGGGAAAAACGGATTGCCGTCATGTCGCCACGCCAGAGCCGGGCGTTGCATCTCGCCCAGCGCGGAGATTCGGCTCAGCCCGAGCTCGCCCAGCGTCGTCGCAATCGGCTCCGGGCAGACCGCGCCCTCCGGTCCGATGCCCATTGCCTGAAGCTTTCCGTTCATATTGCCGACCGCTTCGGGGAGTTCCTCCCACGTCGGCAGACCGATGACGAAAACCGTCCGATAGCCCGGGGTCGGTCGTAGTTGATGATCGGCAAAGTCCACAAGGATCGTCCACTCGAGCCCCGCCTGAGAAGCAACGCTGCGGCGGCGGCTTTCGGAATCCATCGAATAGATCGCGCGCAGCGCGTGAATGCGCGAAGAAGCCCCGGGCGGAGGCGACGACAAATCCCGCGAGATGTCGTCCATCGCCGCGTCGAGCGAATCGGCAAGCCGGCCAACTGCTTCATCGAATTCATCCCGCGATCCACCCAGAACGTAGAGCGTGGCGGGCGAGAGGCAGCCGAGCTGATCGTATGCGACGATGTCCTCAGCCAATGCCCGCATCGAATCCCGAATCGGATCCCGAATCGGATCGCCAATCGCGCACGGCCCCGTCGTCCGCAAAAGATCGAGCACGGCGAAACTGATCCGCGGACCGTAATTGAAATGCTCGGCGTGCTCCGGCGTCATGGACCCGAGTATACTTATGGTCTCCACATCGCCGAACGCTATCAAGGCATCGGCCGCGCCGAGAACCCGGCGGGTCAGGGCGACCCGCTCGTGCGGCCATGTGGAACACGAAACCACATCGAGAATGTTGGGGAAATTGTCCGGCCCGTCCGCGCCCGGATCTTTCTCACTCTCACGTTGAAACTCGCTTATCTCGCGGATCAGGCGTGGGCCGAGCGCCGAATCTCCGGCAGCGGGCCGGAAGAATACTCGCTCGCCGATCATCAACGCAGCGACCAGCGCCTGGACGTTCGGCTGGGAGATTACGCCACCCCCGACGACCACGACGCGATGCGGCGCCGCGATCCCACGCGCATCGCCCGCCGCGCCAATCTCATCCTCCCAGAGTTCCATCAGGGCATCGGCTCGAATCGGTTCGAGCGCCCGTCGAGTCGCCCAACTGCACTCCTGTGCCAGAAGACGCATCGCCGCGCTCTCGGCCAGAGTCGCCCACCCCCGCGCTCGGTGTCGCGCAAGATTCGTAACTGCCCCAGATTCTTCATCCGATCCCACGTCCGGGCTCGCGCCTGGGCCGATGCCGGGTAACGGAGACAAGAACTTTTTGATCTCGAATTCCGCGTCAGGGTCGGGCCTCGCCTCAGGCTCCGAGGCCTCGCGAGATTCAATGGCCGGCGGTCCCGACACTTCGTAATCCAGCGAGCAGCCGCGAGGCCTTGCGTCTTCGAGTCGGCCGAGCAGCTCGAAGTCTGCGCCGCGACGCACGGCGGCATCCGCGGTCAGGAGGAAAGCGCAGGAGTCGACATTGGCCAGATCGATATGCGCGAGCACGCCGGCCTCGCCATCTCGGACCGGCCTGAGCGTCACCGGATCGAGCACCGAGGAGCGCACCCAGGGCGGCGGGATATTGATACGCGGCGACGAATCGCCCGTGCGGCCTGGAGCGGACGGATCGGCCCCATCGTCCGACATCCCTGGCTCGCCTGGAGCGTCGTAGAACTGGCTCGACATCTCGGTCATGCCATATTCGTTCACGATATCCGCAGGCAGAACGCCAAACACGCCGGCCGTACGGGCATAGAGCTCATGGCGCTCAAGCCGACGCGACCGGCCTTTATATCCGCCGGTTTCCATGATTCGGCTCCCCGGGGGCAACGTCAGTTTCGGCTGCGGCTCGCCGGGAGC
>JAJFLK010000021.1 GCA_021772735.1 Candidatus Sumerlaeota bacterium
GCGCCGCCATCGAGCGCATCACCGGCCCCATCACGCGCAAGCCACATCCGGCCCAGCCAAAACAGACCTCCGCCCGTGCGGTCACCGCTCGTGATCAAACGAACCGTCCGAAAATCCTGAAACGTCTGCGCGCTCAGCGCGTCCAGTGTTGCGGATTCACTCGCGCCGGCCGCCGCCCCGCTTTCGTTCATCACGACGACGAGCACGGACGGTAGGTGCGCCTTATCCTTTGGGCGTGAGCCATTCGATCGGGTCGATATGTTCGTATAGAAATCGCAAATCGGAACGCTCGATGCGCCGGCGGCGCCCGCCAACTTATGCCTCAACCCCGGGTCGTCGATAAGCCGCTCCATTGCATCGATCAAACCCGCATCCGTCCCGTCGTAAAAGAGCGCGTCGCTTTCATGCTCGAAGAACTCGCCGAATCCGGCGATCGTGTTCAGCACAACGGGGACGCCGGCCGCGCGAACTTCATGCGCGGCGTAGCAAAAAGATTCCAATCGGTTCGGAAAGACGGCGAAGCTTGCCCCGGCCAGTTGCGCCTCGATTTGTGTCGCATCCAGAAATCCCGTGAACGCAAATCGTTCAGCCAGTTGATGCGGAATGAGCCTCCGCAAATATTCGCCATACGGCTGACCCGACTTGGCGCCGCCCGCCTCGGGGCCGATCAGTTCGACTTTGAACTCCAGTTCGGGACGCCGCCTCATCAAGCCCAGCGCCGCTCTGATGAACTGATCCACCGCCTTGAACGGATGCAAGCGTCCCAAATAAACTATCCTTGGCGCGCCGTTACCGTGCGGTGACTCCTTCCTCGCCGCGCTCCGGAATTCCGGAGCGGAGATTTGCACCCGAGAATCGTCGAGGTCGTAAAAGTCACGGACATGCGCGTCGAAGTAGCTGCGGCTGGGCGTCAGGATCACGTCAGCCATCCCGAGCGCGGCGCGTTCCATGCGATACATGAGGTGACGTTCTTCGTCCCGAGCGTGCGTCGGCGCGCATCGGTCGATCAACTCGAGCGTGTTGTGCAGGCGAACGCCGATCGTCATATCGCCGGGCAAGACGCCGCAGGCTTTATCTATAAGCGCGTAATAGGCGGGGCCCGTATAATCGAAAAACTCGACGTAATCGAGCGTCTCTCGGGCAGCCAGCTCCCGCAGCGCACACGCAAACCGCAGCGCTCTCCACGCGAACGGATTGCTCACCTCATCCCCAGTCCAGTCCATCGAGGCCGCCAGCGACTCGACGTGATGCGGGTGGCAGGCGCCGGGATTGGGAAGATCCAGGCGATCGAGATCGCGAAACTGCGCGAACTCGCGCGCGGTCACATCGAGCAGAAAATAAACCTCGTGACCTTCGCGCAGCAGCCTCGCCGCCGAATGATGCAGAAGCACCCCGCACCCGCCCCAGGTGGTCGGATGAATTTCATAGGAAACAAAACAGATTCGCGCCATTGCATATCCCAGCGATCGAACCAAGCCTCGGCGATGCCGTGCAGGTTAACTCGAAACAAACTCCACGACGCTCTGGCGTGCCCGAGCATTGTATCCCGGAGCGTAATTCTTGTAAGCCTCGATGATCTGATCTCTCTCGGCGAGCGCCCGTTCGATCCAATCAGCAATCGTATCGGCACGATCCGGATATGGAACCACCAACCGGCTCGCCAGATAATCGTCGTCGAGAAACAAGTGGCTATTCGGCCCGACCAAACACGGCACTCCAAGGCCCAGGCTTTCGAGCGGCAGCATCGGAGCGCATTCCGAATACGTTACGTATAGCGTCAGGTGCGTTAAGCGAATCGCGTCTTCCAGGTCCGCCTGCTCGATCGATCTTGGTTCGAGACGCCCTCCATCCAATGCCAGGTATCGTGCGACCTCTATCGGACGCCCTTCGAGGTTTGATCCGTGGACGACAGCCCCGGGGGTCATCGCCGCCGCGGCCAGCATCGCGTGCGGCAGCTTGCGATAATTCGCGCCCGCAAGCCACAGCCCCAGATGCGGGCCGCCGGCCTCGGGAGTTGATGGAGAATCCGGAATGCGGGCGATGTAATTCATGACGAAGCACGAACGCACACCGCGACTCGCAAAGAAACGATCCATCCCTTGCTTTACGGTGCCGATCGTATGCACGAGACCCTCGCGGGCGGCTTCGATCCACAGGCCAAGGAGCCGCCAGGTGTAGTCTTCGGAGAACTGAACGTACGACGCGTGCCAGAGCAGGTCGCATCTCACGCCGGGGCGAATCGCCTTGATGCGTCGGGCCAGGCGCAGGTGAATTTCATCGCCACCGGACAAGATAAAATGCTCGATCTCGGCATCGGCTATTGCCCGCGCCATCATCTCGATCTCGTCCGCTTCGATGCCATAGGGTTCAACCTCTGTCGATTGAGGAAACGCGAGCGCGTGCTCGAACAAAGATCGAGTCGATGCCGCCACGCCCTTCCATCGCGGCACATACACCGCTAGCGTCTTCACTCCCCGCGCGCGCAGATCGTCGGCCACCGCCTTTGCGCGACCCGCGGATGAAGATGACTCGATCGGAAGGCGACCGCGCAAAACCGAATGTCCGTTCGGACTGGGGGCCTCTCCGTTGCGCGCATCGCCCGCCGCCAGGCCTTGACCTCCCCCCGCCTCTGGTTTGCCGTTCTTCTTCGCCACCTCTTCGATGCCTCTGTCATCCAAGCGCACGACAATATCGCACGGCGTCGACGCGTAAAGATCGAAGCGATACGATCGATCCCCGTACCGCAATTTGACGAATCCACTCCACGGATGACGGAGCAAACGCACGATGGGGTTGCCCCTTCGGACTCGCCAGCGAAGCGTCCCTGTCGAACTCCGCATCACAAACCCCGTCGGCGCGGTATCGTCACGCACACGCGACCACTCGCCCGCGAAGGTGGCGATCTTGTCCCAGTGAATCGGCGTTCGCGTCTCGCCTTCGGCAACGCCGAGAACCCAAACTTCGCAGCCTTTGGATTCATCCGAACGCTCGCCGAGGGCTATCAATTCGACCTCGACGTTATCTTCGAATTTGGCCTCGCCCTCGATCTCACCTTGGGCCAACGCCCGTCGAGTTCCGCGTCCCAACAGGCCGAACACCTTCTCGCGTAATGTTTGATTTGAAGTCGGCATATTCTTTGCCCAGGCTTCGGGGCTCTCTTCTTCTCTTAAAGGCGCCTACGCGTCTCGCGCCTCGTCAGGCTCCTTATTCTTTTCATTTTTCTCGGAATTGAAGGCTCCCGATTCGACCCGAACCGCAGGATAAAGCGCGGGCCGCCTGAACGCCACGGCCCTCGGCTCGACGCTGAACGACGCGCCAAGATCAACGTTGTCGATAATCTCCCGTCTTCTCCGATCGATCCCACGCCGTTCAATCTTCACGCTCACTCCGAATT
>JAJFLK010000201.1 GCA_021772735.1 Candidatus Sumerlaeota bacterium
CAGTGCATCTGGTCAGTTCCCTCATCGAGAACGCGATCGAAATGCGCGCGACGGACTTTCACCTCGAATCCGGCCGCGAGGAATTGGTAGTTCGATATCGCATCGACGGGCGGCTGACGCGCATTCTGAACGTGCCCGCTAATCTGAAGGGCCCGGTCACTTCGCGTATCAAGGTCCTGGCGAACATGGATGTCACCGAGCGCCGCCGGGCGCAGGACGGCCACATCATGCTGGAGATCGGCGATCGTCATTTCGATTTTCGAATCGCCACCGTGCCGACGGTCTTCGGCGAAAAAGTCGCCATTCGCATCCTCGACAGCTCGCGCGTCATGACTGGACTGACCGAATCCGGGATGAACAAGAAGCAGCTTGCGATGACGGAGCGCATGATCGAGCGCCCTCACGGGATCATCCTTGTGACCGGCCCGACCGGGAGCGGAAAAACCTCGACACTCTATGCGTGCCTGAACGAACTCAATCAAGAGCATCGCCACCTGGTTACGATCGAGGATCCTGTTGAGTATCAGCTCGAAGGCATCAACCAGATCCAGGTTGATGCCGCGACGGGGATGTCATTCTCGGACGGTCTGCGCGCGATTCTGCGTCAGGATCCGAACATCATCATGGTCGGCGAGATTCGCGATCCCGATACCGCACGCACGGCGGTTCGCGCGGCCCTGACCGGCCATCTTGTCTTCTCCACGCTGCATACCAACACGTCGCTCGGGGCGATCCAATCCATGGAAAACCTGGGCGCATCGCGATACATGATCGGCGCGGCGATGGCCGGTGTAATTGCCCAGCGCCTCGTCCGGCGCCTGTGCAAGTGCTCGAAAAAGAAACCTGTGACCAAGGCGATGGCGAGTCAGTTGGGCATGAAGCATACGCCAAAATTGCGGTTCAATCGGCCGGTGGGTTGTGAAGAATGCCTCGGGACCGGGTATTCGGGACGCCTCGGTATTTTCGAGGTGCTTGAAGTGACTGATAAACTTCGCAAGGCCATTCTTGCGAACGAATCGATGGCAGAGCTCGAGAAAATCGTGCGCGCCGCAAAGATGGATTTCATACAGGACGCTGGAATCGAAAAGATCAAAGAAGGCGTGACTTCACCCGAAGAAGTCATCGAAAACGTCGTGCTTGAAGTCTAAGCAGACAAGAGAAAGCGGAGGTTGCCTCATGGGCAAAGAGGAAGAAGGCCAGGATCAGATGAAATCTTCGGACGTTCGCAGCGCCCTGGAAGGCGCGGGCGGCGACGGAGGCGACAGTGGATATCGCCACGACGTGACGGCGAAGGATATAGGATCGCATCCGGGCGAGGAAGACGCGGGCTTCGCCAGCCGGGATATCCGGATTTTCGGCGTCAACAATCTCGATCGCGCCGTGTTCTGCCGCCAGCTTGCGACGATGATCGAAGTCGGCATTCCGTTGCTGCGCTCGTTGCAGCTGCTTGCCAAGCGCACTGCGCATCAGAAGCTCAGCGCGGCCATCGGCCGCGTCGCGCATAAGGTCGAGCAGGGCCAATCGGTCTCCAAGGCGATGGATGAGGATGCGCGGGTGTTCTCCCCGCTCGTCTGCAATATCGTCCGGGTCGGCGAAGTCGGGGGCATCCTCGAAAATTCGCTCGTTCGCCTGGCCGAAATCATGGAATCGAAGACGCAGATCAGCCGGAAGATCTTCGCGGCGATGATGTATCCGCTCGTCGCGCTGATCGTTGCGTTCGGCGTCGTCATGGTGATTCTTGTCAAGGCGGTCCCGGTGTTCACCGAGGTCTATGCGAAAGCCGATGCGGAGCTTCCCGGGCCGACGCAGATCGTCATGAATCTAAGTTCGGCGGCCACAAATTTTTGGCCGCTTTGGGTGCTCATCACCATCGGCCTCGTCGTCGGATTGCCGGCATATTTCAGAACGCCTCCGGGCAGAACGATGCTCTCTTTCTTGACACTGCGATTCCCGGTGCTCGGGCGCATCTCAAGGAAGATCGCGATGGCTCGTTTCAGCCGTACCTTGAGCAGTCTGCTTTCGGCCGGTATCCCGCTGGCCGAGTGTCTTGAGATCTCGGCCGCGACCAACGAAAACACGCTGGTCTCCGCCGCGCTTCGTCGAGTCCACACCGCCGTGCAGAGCGGTGAAAAAGTTGGCCCCGCCCTTGCCCGGACCCGCATCTTCGAACCGCTCGTCGTCGATATGATCTCGATCGGCGAGGAGACCGGCACGCTGGATCGCATGCTCGAACGCATCGCGGATATCTACGATGCTGACGTGGATGCAACGCTGTCCGGCGTCTCGGCGATCATCGAGCCGGTGCTCATCGTATTCCTCGGCGGCATCGTGATCTTCATCGCGCTTGCGGTGATGCTGCCTTATTTCAATCTCTCCGACGTCGTCTAGCGGCCTCTGTGCGCGGCTCGTCCGCGCTCGCCGCTTGCCGTCTGGGGCAACTTCAAATCGCAAAGGCCGGGCGTTCATTCGCTCGGCCTTTCGCGTTGCGCCCCGGCGGGCCCCCGTCGCGACTCCCAGCGCGGCCGGGCGCCGGGCGAGAACGCTACGTTGAAACGCCCGGCTTCTCTCGTTTAGGCTTGAGGCGGCCCGTGCTCGGTCTGACGCGAAAGGCTTTTCTCCATGTTGATCGGCAAGTATCCCCGCGATAAAGATCAACTCATACTGGAGTTGGATGCAGCGATGCGTCTGCGCGATGTGAATCGGATCATGCAGCTCAAGGATCGGCTTGCGCCGCGCTGGTGGGAGGGAATGGCCGTGGTGATGCTCTTCATCTCGGCGCTCGGCCTACTCGCTTCGCTTTTTCAATACGTCGATCTGCGCGACGAACCGCTCAATACCTGGATGCTTTTCTGGTTCGGGCTGATGATCCTGACTTCGGTCTTCTGCTTTCAGTTCATCATTTTCAAGCTCTACAACCTGCGTCGGGCGAACGATGTTCTGACGCGCATGGTCTCCGATATACATTCCCGCCTTGAGAAGATCGCCGAAGCCGCCGAGCGGATTCCCGAACAGGGCGGAGCGATACGGACCGAAAGCGAACCCTCGAAGCCGTCGGACTGACGCTCCTCGGCGGTCCATGCCCTCGCGGCCGGGCTCTCACCGTGTGCGATGATTTCCCGACGAACCTTTTAAGGCGAAGCCGCAGTCTTGTTACTCTGCTGAAATCTCTCCCTGAACGCCGCCATCTTTTCTTCGGCCTCTTTGTTTCGACCGAGCTGGGCGAGCGCTCGGGCTTCGCGGTGATAAAGCTCGCTGCTGTTAAGCCGCCGCCGAACTTGTTCGAGCTGCGCCAGCGCATCGCTCGGCCTTCGCTGCTCGATGAGGAACTCCGAGAATCGACTGCGCGCTCCGGTCGCCCAAGGGTCCAGGGCGAGCGTCAGTTCAAGCATTCGCTCTTCATCGCTCGCAGCCTGCGAGGCGAGGACGTAATTGTCCGCCGCCAGGGCTTGCTCTTTTAGCAACCGGGATTGGTGGGCAACGGTGTATGCATTGTGAGCCCGCACTGGTCGCCAGAACTGCGCGGCTGCGAGCAGCGCCGCGACGATGAGCAGCGCGGCTGCCGCCGTCGCCACGCCGCGCGATACCGGCAGCGCAACGCCGAACGAATCCGGCCGGCGGTCCATCTCGACGAAATCGACTCGCCAGGTCAGCGGACCGGATTGAGACACGAGCGGCGGCGTGCGCGGCCTGCCTTTGCGCGATCTCTCTTCGATGACGACCGCCGCGAGCAAAAGATACAAAGCGATGGCGCCGCTCGGCTGTTGCAGCGCGAAGTTCATCATCGCGTGGGCGAGCCACGCCGCGAGCATCGCCATCAACGTCATGCGAATGTAGAACTCGCCGACGCGCGCCAGCGTGATCTCTTTCAGTAACGACGCAAAAGCTGCTCCGAGCATCCAAAGCAGCACCACAAGGCCGATCACGCCGACCTCGCTCCAGGTTTGCAGAAAGACGTTATGCGCGGCGTTTGTCCACTGACCTTGATAACGCGCGACATCGGCTCGCCCTTCGAGAAGCGGCGACTTCATTTCCGGATAGACGTATGTGAAATTGCCCGCGCCGACGCCAAGAATGGGATTGTTGCGAACAATCTCCGCGCCGCCGGCCCAGATGACCAGCCGCGTCGGCCCGCCCTCGGCCCATCGCTCCGATGCGAACCCGACCTTGAGCAACCCCGGGCGATGCGGATTGCCCGGCACATCGGTCAGGAAGAACCCGAGCATCGCCGCCCAAGCAACGCCAAGCGTCACCCATCGCCCGCGCCGGCGGAAGAATCGTCCCCGCTCGCGCTGCCAGACCATCCCGAGCATGATCGCGCCGCCGATGAACAGGCCCAGGTTCGAGCCGACCGAATAGACGACGGTCAATGCCGCAGCGAGAATCACGGCAGCGATCAGCGCGGCCGCTCTTGCGCCGGCACGACGCGCCTGTCCGAGGACGACCAGATCGAGCAGCAGCGCCAGCGCCAGCAGATCGCCGATGTGGTTTGTGTTTCCCAGTCCGGCCGAGAGATAACCGCGCCAATCCGGCAGATTGGCGACGATCCCCAGGCGTTCGGGCCAGAACGCGCGGATGAAATCCTGATACAGGGTCCAGATCGCCGTGGCGACGGCCACGCCGATCCATGCCCAGGCCAGACGCATGATCCCTCTGCGCCGCCTCCCGATCACTTGCGGCACGAGCCCCAGTGCGGCGGTCAGCCAGGTCAGGTGCAGTGCGCGCTGGACGGCGAGCGTCGGGCTCGGCGCCCACAGGGCGCTTGCGTAATGGAGAACAACGAACGCAAGCGCGGCGGCACAGACCGGATGGAGCACGAATCGGACGGGCTTGCCGAACAGGGCACGGCCGAGCATCGCGGCGAGCCCAAGCGCCGTCATCGTCGCCATCCAGGCCCATTTGGGCGAGAAGTAGGCGTCGTAATAAGCATGTCGATTGATGACGAGCGGCGTGACGACGAAGCCGGTGACGCTCGCGACTGCCAGCCACGCCAGCGCCTCGGGCATCCGCGATGCCGCCTGTTCCGAGTTGCCTGTTTCACTCGCCATCGTCGGGTCCACCGTCGTCAGGTCCGGCCGCTTCGCCATGCGCATATTCGAGCCGTTCGGCCCCGAAGCCTACACGGTCGGCCGGGCCGAGCCAAGCGGCTCAAGTGGCGTCGGGGTCTCAGGATTTTTCAAAGGGCCGGGGGATCCGGAGGCTGAATGTTATTCGGCGCGCGCCTGTTGGACGTCTTCGGGTGTGTTCAGGTTGGTCAGGGCGGCGGGGTCGGGCCATTCGAACTCGACCTTGTGCTCGGGCGGCAGATCACGGATCAGGAAATCGAGCCGATCGGCTGAGGCGTCTGCGGAGAGGATGGACGCGAACAGGCGATGACCCAGGATAACCGGGTGTCCGTGGCGGGTTTCGGTTTTTGCCGAGTCGCCTTCGGCAGCGACCTTAACGGCGGGGCGCGTCGCCCAGGCGCCGGTCGATTCATGCCGATCCCAGAGCGCCGCGACGAGATCCGGGCTCAAGGGCACCATATCGACCGGCGTGATGAGGAGCGAATCGAGATCAGGCGTCGCGCGGATCATCTCACGCAGGCCGAGCTGGATCGACGCGAACAGCGGAGCCTCGGGGTGGGTGGTCATGATCCGGTGCTCCGGTCCCGCGATACGCTCGGCTTCTTCGCGATACATCTCCGGATAGACGGCCCGCCAGATGTCCGCGCCCGCCTCGGTGAAAATCCGCGCGTGCGCCGCGAGCAGCGGTTCGCCATCGAATTCGAGCGCGCCCTTCCAGCGTCCCATCCGCCGCGATGCGCCTCCGGCGAGGATCAACGCCCCGCGCTTGCCCGGCGCAGTCTCGGGTCCTGGTTCGACCCCGGCTGTCTGCGTGCGCCGCTCGGTGTCGGCGGCGTGATAGATCGCAAGCAACTGCGCGCCGACTCCGATGGCGATCTCCTGGGGCGTGCGGCCGAGCTTCGGATCGCCGATAGGACAGACGATCCGCGCCAGCTCGGCGTCGCTGAATCCCATTGCTTCGAGACGTTGCCGAAAGCGCCGCCATTTGGTCCGGCTGCCGATCAGTCCGATCCACTTGAACTCGAAACGCATCGCAAGGCGGCATAGTTCGAGGTCCAGCGCATGTTCGTGCGTCAAGATCAGCAGTTGCGTCCGCCCCGCACGCTCGCCCCAGTCGCGCACCACTGCGTCGGGGTCGTCGGCGATGACGTCGATCGATTCGTCGAATCGCGCCGGGTCGGCCCAATCGGACCGCGAATCGACGACGGTGACGCGCAGTGGCGTCTCGGCCAGCACCGAGGCCAGTTGCGTCGCGACGTGCCCCGCGCCGCAGATCAAAACCTCATCGGGCGCGACGATCTTGCCCAAGAAGACTTTGACCAGCCCGCCGCAGCATTGGCCCAGCTCGGCCGAAAGCGGATATTCGATAAACGCGCTGGCGCGCTCGGGATCGTTCCAGAGCGCCTCGGCCTCGCCGAGACATTGCAGCTCCAAGTTGCCCCCGCCGATGGTCCCTTCGGCCGAGCCATCCGGAAACCAGCGCATCCGCGCCCCGGCCTCGCGCGGCCCCGAGCCCTGCACATCAACGACGATGATCTCGACGTGCGGCCGATCTGCGGGGGTGTCTGAGGAGCGGTCCTGTTTGCGGTTTTTCATCGGTTGCCTGCTCGGGGGGCGAAAAAATTCACGAAGGCATCTGCGTCGCGCGGCGGCACTGACGCCCGTTGCTCACGGTGCCATTATATCTTCCCGTGCGGGGATGGATCAAGTTGGCAACCCGAATAGTCTTGTCGATCGTCCCGGGAAGCGCAAGCGAGGGAGCATTGAATCATAGCACTCGGAACCCCTGGCGAGGATGTATTGGCGTTCGCCCCTCCCTAAAACTCATCCTCGCTTTCGACCGGCTGGCTGACTTCGATGAACGCCTCGACCGATGTGCGCAGGACTCGGGTCTGGCGCGGGCCGAAGCGGACAACCTCGAATGCGCCCTCCTCGATCAGTTGATAAACCCGTTTGGGGCTGATGTCGAGCAGTGTGGCCACGCGCCGGATGCGCATGCACTCGATCCTGCGGTCGCGCTCGGACAACGAGGCTGGCGACCGGGTCGGTGGGCGACTCTGTTGCCGCGGCTGCGTCGGGGCGGCGTTTGTCGATCGAGCGCCGGATTTTCCGGTCCCTTGGCCTCGGGCTTTGGTTTTGCGCTCGGGCGGGTCTGGGGCAAAAGTTCTCATGTTTTCCTGGTTCCACAAACTCTTCAGACTGTGGCACGGCAAGGGCTCGCGCCGCATTCGCACCGCGATTAGACCGCAGGCGGACGAATCAGAACCCTCGATTTTACATGGAATTTGCCGGAGTTTAGGCGGGGTTATCCATTGATTGCCGAGAGTGCTCCGGCGCGAACCGGGCACAGCCGCACGGGCAGGCGATACGAGGAACGAGGAGAAAGCTGAAGAAGCAGAGAAAACAGAAAAATTAGGCGAAGATGTCGATCATGCGTCCGCGCGGCTCGTGCGAGAGCGCGAGTGCCGCCGAGCCACGCCCGCGCGATGTCGGCTTATATGATGCCGGTGCACGAGGAATGGGTCTCACGGCCTCAACCGTGATAATCGAGGCTGCGCGCCCGCCGGTTCGATCCAACGCGGTTTGCGTTTGCTCGGGTGCGATATCGGCCGGGGAGCGCTCGACCGCAACGTCGACGATGCTATCGTTGTTCCCTCTGCCGCCACTGGCGGCGTCACCGCCCTCGCCGAGCTGAAGGCCCAGCTTAAGCGAGCGGAAGGCCACAAAGGCCGAGAAACCGGGCTGGAGGGCGATGGACGACATACCGTAAAGCAAAACCTCAGTCTGGAGGAATGCAACTTTAATACCTGAGCGATGTTATCATTTTCGGACATCTGCCGGTCAAGAAGATTTTTCGCTTCTGGCGTTCAGATTGATGTTCTTTATGGAACCTGAGACGAGATTTGTTGGAACGTTAGGCTCCAATACAGAGCTCGATTCTTTGTCTATATAATTGTAAATAAAAGAGTTGAGTGAATTCCTATCTCAAGGGCGGTATGTCTGAATGATCAGGAATGAGGGCCATCAGATCGCCAAAATAATGTCGAAAAAAACGTCAAGAAATCGACCTGGTCGGCCGAAGCGCCCACGGGCAAACTCCGCTCGAGGCCCGGACGACGTGTAACTCGCTTCATGTCTCGCAATGCGATGCAATCCGAGGCACAGGTTGGCGGCGGCTGGATCGGCCTTGTCGCCAACTGAGAAGCTCCATAAACTCTCGCGTTTGATCGGGCCGATCAGTCATCCTCGGCCCGGGGAAAAGACTCTTGAATCCATTTCGATCACAACTGACCGAAGCCGAGCGGCTCTTGAATTCGGGGATCGCCGGCGTCGTCCGCGGCACATGGGCTGAAGCCGAGGCGAAGCTCGCCGAAGCCCGCGCCCGGTTTGAGGCCCTGGCGGCGCGGACGGATGATCCCGAATTGCGGGCCGTGCTGCTCGGCCGGCGGGTGACCTCGCGGGTCGATCGGATCGTCGGTTCAATACGCCGGCAAGCCGGCGTTGAGTATTTCGACGTGCTTGACGAGGAGGGTTTGCCAACCGTCGAGCGCGTTGCGAGCACAATCGCCCACCTGAACGGAGCCGCACACGCCAGCGTGGTTGTCGTTCTGTTCGATTCCGAAGGCCGGATTCTCTTGCAGCATCGCGCACCGAATCTCGCGATCTTTCCCGGTCGCAAGACTTTCGCCGCGACGGGCCACGTCGCCGCGGGCCGGACCGCACACGCAGCCGCAATCGAGGAGATCGAAGAGGAGATCGCCGCGCCCCTGAGCGGCAATGAGATCGACGGGCTCGACCCAGCGTTCAAGAATTGCATCGAGACCCGCGACGGCGAGAGTTGGCTTTATCTGAGGCCACGGCCCGAAGCTCTTACCGGTCTGGACGCCGAAAACGCCCATGCCGGGTATTTGCGCAGCGTGGAGTTTCTTTTCGTTGATGACTTCGAGCTCGCGACTCTGCGCGACGTACTCGCGCGGTGTCTGCCGAGCACAGCGACATCCGAATCTTCTTCGGCGGAAGATGGGATTTTCATCGACGTGGACCGGAGCGGTCTTACGGTTTTGCTTTTTACATTCAGTCAAGATAAGCGCGAAGCGCTTGAGGCACTCGTCTCGAAAGTCGAAGAGCGCACGGGGTTTGCGCGAGGGGTCGCCACGGAAAACGTCGAGCGGCGTAATCTGTTTCTCTACGCGATCAACGACATCGAAGAGCGCCTGATCCAAACCCTGATCGAGATCAAACGAGGCTCGGCCGAGCGAGGTTTATCCTGGGCGGACGCCAGTTTTACCACGGGATTTGAGTGGGTGGATCTCGAAGCGCTGGCCGCCAAATTCAATGCGAATCCCGGGCGATATACCGACGGGTTCATGCCGTGGCTGGCTGATCCAGATCTTGTGACGCGCATTCGCAGCCGCATAGTGGAGCCTGGCCGGTGAGTTGTCGCTACTTCCCGAAGCGATCATTGAGATAAAAAACCGGCAGCAGCGCCGCGCCGAGCACGATCGCGAGCAGAGCGATCGGCAAGGCGAACACTCCACGCGTCGATAGAAGGTTCAGGCCCCATCGCACCCAGCGTTTGCCGCGCAGAGTCTCCAGCCGGCTCCTCGTGCGCGAGAGCTCGGCCTCCGCTTTTGCAAGTCGCCGATCGCGTTCTTCGAACGCCAGCCGCGCGGCGATCTTGCCGGGGCGCTCAATCGGATTATCGCAGAAGCCATCAAGCGCATCGATTGAGCGGGCGGGATCGAAACGCTCGGCTGCGAGCCGATACGCAGCCTCGGCCTGTGGCGTGGGATCGATCGCGCCGCCCAGCAGCCGGACAACAAGTTCGCGCAGCCCTGTCGCGTCGCCGTCGGCGAGTGTCCAGCCGGCCTCGGCGTCCCGGATCGCGCCGCTCAGCTCTGAGTAATCGTTATAGATCACCGGCAGCCCGGCGGCGAGATACTGAACCGTGCGGCTCGTCACCGCGAGTTCGCGCTCGGTGTTGCGCGCCATGAGGTCGAGCGCGATGCCGCCCTCGGCGAGCAGGCGCGAGAATTGCCCGTAGGGCTGCGGGCCGAGCGTGCGGACGCGCGGGTGCTCGCGCAGACGGCCCAGGATCGCGTCGAACTTGCCGCCGGCCACATCGGCATGG
>JAJFLK010000202.1 GCA_021772735.1 Candidatus Sumerlaeota bacterium
CGTCGTGGTTTTCTTTCTCACCACAGCAAGACAAGGATCAGAAAGTCCCGCCGACTTTAGGGAATGATCTTGAGCGTGGGCCTCCCTCCCCCAATTCGTTGGCGATTCGGATACTGCAAGCTATTATCCAAGGGAGCATTACGTGATACTCGTTCGACAAGAGGAAAAATCATGATCAGATGTAACTGGCGCCTGGCGGCGCTCACTGGGGGAGTTATCTTTCTGGCCCTCGCATCGGCTTCGCAGGCCGGCACGCTGCGGACCATTTCGGTGGATGGCGAGTTCGAGGACTGGGCCGGTATCGCTGCGCTGGCCGCCGATCCGGTGGGCGATGCGTCCAGTGGAGATGTCGATTTCGGACAGATCTGGATGGCAAACGACGAGAAGGCGCTTTATCTGCGCATCGAGCTGAATCGTGAGACGTTGATGCAGGATGGGTCACCGGCGCTCGGCGGCGGGCCCGCAGGCAACGACATTCACCTATACATCGATGGCGACGACGACAGCGGCACCGGGCTTGATCTGGATGGCATTGGCGCCGAACTCCAGGTCTCTTTCGGCCAGCGTTCGGCGACGTTATACACACCGGCGACCCAAGGCATCACGCTTAACGAAGCCGGCAGTCTTGTCCTTCCGACCCATTCGGGCGATGAATTCGAGATTCGCATCCCTTTCACCGCCACGCCCGGCTTTGATTCGGTCGTCGACGTCGTCACGGCTTCCAAGGTGAACGTCTTCATGCGCGATTACGCGGGGATCGATCGCATTCCCGATTCCGGCTCGGTGACTTACACGCTGGCGACGGGCACCGCAGATCCAATCGTTCCTATTGGCCTGGATCGCGCCGACGCCGAGGACATCAGGATTCTTTCGCACAATATTTTGAACGTTACGATGGCGACCAATCCGGACCCCTTCATCCGAATTCTCAGGGCCACGAAGCCGGACATTGTGAACTGGCAGGAGCTTCGCCCCAATGTCTGGACTCCGGAGCAGACGCGCCAGTTCGTGGAATCGGCTCTGCCCTCGACCGATGGAGAGCAATGGTTTGCCGCCGGCCACAACGACAACGTCACGATCAGTCGCTTTCCGATTCTCAATCAGTCCAACTCCGATGGGAACCTGATCGTGCACATCGATCTTCCGGACGATCGCGCCGATACCGACCTCGTGATCTTCAACGTCCATACGCCTTGCTGTAACAATGAGGCCGGACGCGACGTCGAGCACGATCGCATCTCAGCCACGTGGCGCGACTTGATCAACGGCGAGGGACCGTTCACGGTCGATCCGGGTGTGGCCGTCGCGATGATGGGCGATTTCAATATGGTGGGATTCGTCCGTCAGCTTACCAACCTGCGCGATGGTGATCTCATCGACAACGCGACGTTCGGGGCCGACTTTTCGCCCGGGCGCGAGGCGGGGTCGCTCGCCAGCGTACCGGCCCGTCATACGCACTCGCCGGAAGTCTATACTTGGTTCAATCCGCCGCAGAACTATGCGCCCGGCAAGCTGGATTTCATCCTTTACAGCCCGGACGTGGCCACGCTCAAAAGCAATTACACGCTCAAGACGGGCGATATCCCCGCCGCCGATCTGGCAGCCGCCGGCCTCGAAGCAGGTGATTCGAGCGCTTCGGATCACCTTGCGATGGTCGCTGATTTCAGCTTCAAGAGTTCGTCGCCAGAGAATTGATGCCGGTCGGCCTCCGCATACGATTTGGGAGTGGGGCCGATTTGCTCGGGTGGGCGGTCAGCTCGAAAGTTGTGAAAATATTGGCGAATCGGACTCGATAAGCTACTCTGTGCATCGGGGTCTTGGGTGACCTCGTCCGCAAGAAGGAAAACCAATGCTCAGATGTATCTGGCGCCTGGCCGCGCTCAGCGGAGGAGTCTTGTTCTTGGCCCTTGCGTCGGCGCTTGATGCCGGCACGCTTCGGACCATTTCGGTCGATGGCGAATTCGAAGACTGGGCGGGAATCGCCCCGTTGGCGACAGATCCGACGGGAGACGCCACCAGCGGGGATGTCGACTTCGGCCAGATCTGGATGGCGAACGACGATGGAGCGCTGTATCTGCGCATCGAGCTCAATCGCGAAACGCTGGCTCAGGATGGGCTCGGTGGGGCCATAGGCAACGACATTCATTTGTTTCTCGATGGCGATGACAACAGCGGCACGGGCCTCGCCATCGATGGTATCGGCGCCGATCTCGAGATCGCATACGGCCTGCGTTCGGGGACACTTTACACGCCTTCAACTCAAGCCCTCGTCATCAATGAAATCGGCAGCGTTGTCCTTCCGACTCATTCGGCCGACCAGTTCGAGATTCGCATTCCGTTCTCCGTCACGCCGGGCTTCAGCAGCGTTGTCAATGTTGTGACCGCTTCGAGCGTCAGCTTATTCATGCGCGACGACGCGGGGCTCGACCGCATCCCGGACACCGGCGTCCTGGCCTATGCCGTTGCGTCGGGAATCGCTGACCCGGTCGTGCCGATCGAGCTGGGCCGCATCGACGCCGGCGATATCAGGATTCTTTCGCACAACGTTCTGAACACACAGCCGGCTTTCAATCCCAATCCCTTCACACGGATTCTTCAATCCCTGCAGCCCGATATCGTGAGCTGGCAGGAGCTTCGTCCCAATGATTGGACGCCCGAGGAGGCGCGCCAGTTCGTCGAGGCGGCTCTGCCTCTGCCGATGGGCGAGCAGTGGGTTGCCGCCGGCTTCAATGACACGGTCACAATCACGCGCTTCCCGATTCTCAATCAGTCCAACTCGGACGGGAACCTGATCGTGCATATCGACCTCCCGGACGATCGCGCCGATACCGACCTCGTGATCTTCAATGCGCATACGCCGTGTTGTAATAACGAGTTCGGACGCGATGTCGAGCACGACCGAATCTCGGCGACGTGGCGCGATTTTATCAATGGTGTGGGGCCGTTTGTGGTCGATCCGGGCGTTGCCGTCGCGATGATGGGCGATTTCAACATGGTGGGTTTCGTCCGGCAGCTGATCACGCTGCGCGATGGTATTCTCATCGACAACGTGACGTTCGGGGCAGACTTTTCGCCCGGGCGCGATCTGGGATCACTCGCAAATGTCCGCGCCCGCCATACGCACACCGCCGATATCGTTACCTGGTTTAATCCGGGATCAAGTTTCGCGCCCGGCAAGCTGGATTACATCCTTTTCAGCTCAGACGCGGCCACGCTCAAACGCAATTACACGCTCAAGACGGATGAAATCCCGATGATCGAGCTGACCGCCGCCGGGCTCGAGGCCGGAGATTCAAACGCTTCGGATCATCTCGTCATGATCGCGGATTTCGACTTTAAGACTCCCGGTTCGGCGGCTATGCTTTGGCCACCGTTGGACCTGGAGTCCTACGACGGGGATTGATTTTTCTCGGCGCACCGCGTGGAGCGAGTCGCGCCGGACGAGGAGAGATCACGGATATGTTCAAAACGATTGAGGATTTATCGACAAGGGCACAGCCCGCGGCAGCCCGCAGGCGAGGCGTTTATATTGGTCTGTTGATTGGCATCGCGCTGGCGACCTGGTCGCCCGGGCCGGGCCGCACGGCGCAGGCCGGTGAAGAGGGCGGCGCGAGCGCCTCGATCCTCGAGCGCGTCGAGCACGGTTTCGCCGATAACAACGGCGTGAAGATCCACTACGCCTCGCTCGGCGAGGGGCCGCTCATCGTGTTCATCCACGGGTTCCCGGATTTCTGGTATTCATGGCGCGATCAGATGGATGCGCTC
>JAJFLK010000203.1 GCA_021772735.1 Candidatus Sumerlaeota bacterium
CATCTCATGGAAGGAACCCAGCGATTCGGGCAGCTGCGGCGGCTCATCCCGGGCATCACGCAGAAGATGCTGACGCAACAGTTGCGCGAGCTCGAGGCCGACCGGCTCGTCAAGCGCAAGGTCTATGCCGAGGTACCGCCCAAGGTCGAATATTCGCTGACTGAATTCGGATGGACGCTCAAGCCTGTGCTCGACGTGCTGTGCGAATGGGGCCGAGGATATGAGCGCGAGGTCCTGGCCAAGGCGGGGGAGTGAGGCGGGAGCTGACGGAGGGCGTGGCGACTGGCGCGTTAAGCCTTGCCCATCGTGAGTCTTGGGAAGAAAATCCCGTATGACGTACGACACGTCCTACTACATCGCGCATGGGCTGCTCTTGATGCCTGTGATCGCCGTCAGTTACGTCGCCGGGAAGATGCTTTTGGCGAAGAAGCCGTTTTACTGGCGGGTCGCGCTGTGCCTCATATGGACCCCGACTGTAATCGCAATATACGCCGACTACATGCTGGAAGTTTATTTTAGCGGGGCTTTGTTCGGCAGACTTTCCGGATCGGGAATTGCCCATTTCGCATACATGATCTTGGGCGTATCTGCTGTGCACATTTATTGGCGGCGCCAGTTACTACGGGACGCTCAAGTCAATACCCGGCAGCTGAAACAAAATACGCTTGCGTGGTGCATCGTCATGGCTCTAATGCTGTCACTTCCGATTTATGGGGAGGTGACCAGAGTGTTCTTCAGTTCAGTACCCATTCATTGGGGCCATCGGTCGCCATCCGTATTGCGCAAGGTCTTCTTGTAGTCTCCCTCATCCAGCTTATCGTCTACACATGGCTGATGATTCGCGTGGGACTCGCGGTCAGGAAGATCGAAATCAAGACCGCCGCAATGCCGTGACCCAATAGGGAAACTTGCCGGAAAGTGGCCGTTGTGGCATATGAAGTCTCGCCCGGCCGATCACCCAACGCCGACAACAAAGCTGACGCTGGTCGTGCCGCTGCCGCCGATGTTGAGTGTGGCGATGTTCTTGGCCCCGGCGACTTGATAATCCCCGGCGGTCTCGGTGATCTGCTTGTGGGCGTCCAGGCACTGGCGAACGCCGGTCGCGCCGACGGGATGGCCCGCGCCGATCAGGCCGCCGCTCGGGTTGATCGGGTTTGCGCCGCCCAGCTCGATCTTGCCTTCTTCGACGGCCTTCCAGCTTTCGCCCGGCTCCGTGATGCCGAAGTGATCGATAGCCATGTATTCCGATGTCGTGAAACAATCGTGCGTTTCAATCGCATCGACGCCGTTCACATCGGCGATGCCCGCGCGGTGGAAAGCGTCCACAACGGTCTGGCGCACGTGTGGGAGAACGTACTTGTTGTTCCGGCTTTCGGCGACCTTGTCGTCGAAACGAACCGGGGCGGTGTGATGACCCCAGCCCTTGATGCGCGGGATGGATTCAAGCGCGACGCCCCGGCGCTCGGCCCAGCCCTCGGCAAACTTGCGCGAGGCCAGCATGAGCGAGACCGCGCCGTCGGTCACCTGCGAGCAATCGGAGATCTTGATCCGTCCGCCGACGATCGGATTGTTGTCGCCGGTGCTGCACGCGTGATGTTCGTTCATGTACCAGGTGCGGGTCTGTGCGTTCGGGTTGAGCCGCGCGTTCGAATAATTCACCTGCGAGATCGCGGCCAGGTGCTCGTCTTTGAGCCCGTATCGCTTGTCGTATTCATCGCCGAGCTTGCCGAAGAGTTTCGGGAATGGGAATTCAATGCCCTGCGCTTCGTGCTCATACCACGCGGCCGTGCCGAGGAAATCGCCGCCCACGGCCGGGTTCACGGTTTTCATCTGCTCGAATCCGAGCACGCATGCCAAGTCGTATCGGCCGGCTTCGATCTCTGCTCCGGCGGCGAGGATGGCGATGCTGCCCGAGGCGCACGCGGCTTCGTGCCGGCTGGTCGGCAGGCCGGAAAAGGCCGGATCGGCTTCGAGGAAGAACGCGCCCAGGTGACCCTGCTTGCAATAAAGCTCGGCGGCAAAGTTCCCGACGTGAGCAACTTCGATCTCGCTGGCGTCGATGCCCGTTGACGCCAGCCCGCCCTGAACGGATTCGCGGATCATCGCGACGAAATGCTTGGCCTCTTTGGTCCAGTTGCGTCCGAAATCGGTTTGATATCCGCCCAGCACATAGACTTCCGGCGTGTTACTCATCTTGCTTCATCCTCTTTCCAGGCTCGCGGTGGTAAAAAATGAAGGCGGGCCGCCCCCCGTGCAGATGCCGACCCACCTTATGAGAGGAGCACCACCTACCTACCTCCCCACAAAGAACTTCCCCGTATTGACACGCGAATCGGCGAAGAACGGTTTCGTCCGGCCGGCTTTCAGAGCGTCTTCAAGCACGGACGGCACTTTGAGCCCGCACTTCTCGAGCTGCTCGACCGTCGTGGCCAGGCCGATCGTATCGACGAGCACCCCGGGCGGTGCCCAGTTAAAACCGCAGCCCATAATGAGGTCGATGCCTTCGATGGAATCGGTCACCTCGCCGACCCGGCAGAACCCATAGCTGATGTATCCGAAGATCACTTCGCGCGCGAGCTGTGCTTCATCGCCGGGCGCCGCGACGAACTTCGCCATCGCTTCGCGATACGCGCCGACGTTGTGCAGCGCGGCGATCTCGCTGATAAACGGCATATCCGGCAGCGCGATCTGGCTCGCAGGTGTATACGATCCGTCGTTCGGGTTCAGGACCAGCAGTTCGGTATCCTTTTTGAAAAAGCCCTGCCCGCTCTTGCGACCCAGGAATCCCTGGTCGATCAGGTGGCGCATCGAATCGGGCAGCTTCTGGGTGCCGATGGCTTCGTCGGTCGTCTTCTCGCAGATATTATCGACGATGGCTTTATGCACGTCCCAGCCGACGAGGTCGATCGTCGCCAGAGGCGACATCGCCCGGCCGGTGTATGGGCCGATCAGCTTGTCGAGCAGGAGCGGGCTATGCTGCTCGGCGAGCTGGGCGACTTCGTTGAGGACTTTGAAGCCGATGCGGTTGCCGGCGAATCCGGGCGTATCGTGCGTGCGGATCATCACGCGGCCGAGTTGCTTCGTGCAGAACACGTCGAGGAAATCGATGACTTCAGGATCGGTGTGTTCGCCGGCGATCAGCTCCGTTCCGACAATCACAGCGGGCGGATTGAAGAAATGCAGGCCGCAGAAGTGCTTTTGAAACGATGCGCTGCGCCCGGCCGCGAGCCCGGCGATCGAAAGGCCCGAGCTGACCGTCGCGACGATCGCATCCTCGCGGCGTGATTTGTCGATACGCTCCAGGAATTCGTTCTTAAGATTGAAGTCCTCGGCGACGGCCTCGAAGACCAGATCCGCGTCGGCGCACTCGGCCTCCAGGGCGTCGTATCCATCTGTGCGAACGTGATCGGCGACGGTCGTCGAGCGGACGGCCTTCTGCGCGGCGGCCAGTCCAGACGCGGCCTTTTCGGCGGTTCGCGCAAGGAAAACGGTATCGATCCCGGCCCACGTGAACAGGGCGCCGGATTGATAACCCATCGTGCCGTTGGCCCCAAGCACGACAACTTTGCGGATTTTTCGCGATCTTAGAATATCTTCGAGGCCGGCGGCGCTTGCGGCCTCAGTCGTTGCTGTCGCCATGGCTGCGATCTTCCCTCCGGTGAGACGGCTTCGGACACGGCTCCATCGTGTCAATCGGCCGTCTCGTGTAAATTTACAGGGGCTTGCCAGCCTCAAGGATTGATCGTAGGGGAATTGTCTGGGCGAAGCCAGAAAAATATATTGCGGAGCGCAGAAAATTTACAGATGATGCGGGGGGATTTTACAATGCGTGTGAAAATTCCCTCAGGCCTGCGCCATCGCTGCCGAGGAGCGGGGATGCAATCCCGGAGATCGCGTTGAAGCCGCCGCCGGCCTCGCCCGGCCGGGCCGATCGCTCTGCGATCCAGGCTCGCGACGCCCCAAAATCAATCAACCCCAATGGCCGTCCCCTCATGAAAAAACCCCTCGGATGGTCCGAAGATCTCGGATCGAAATTGAAAGCCCTTCGACTGGATCAGAAGGTCAAGCAGATCGACCTCGCCCGGTCGCTCGGCATCTCTCCGGCTTACCTGAACCTGATCGAGAACAACAAGCGCCCGATGCACGTCGATGTGCTCGAGAAGCTGCTCACCTTTTTTCAGATCGATATGAACGTTTTCATGGCGGCTTCCGAAGGCGTCAAGCTCCACAATCGGATGGAGCAGATCTTGAAAGACCCCTTCCTCCAGGGTCACAGCCTCGAAGCCTCCGATCTGGACCTGCTCGGCAAGAACTCCAGCGTCTCGAACCTCATTTTCTCGCTCCACGAAGGCCTCAAGACCTCTCGCGAGCAGCTTCACCGAATCCAGCAGCGCATGTTCAGTGAAGAAGAGCGCAACGAAAGCGAGGGGGCGTCCCAGGATGAAGACTACATTCTGGACCGCACGGCTTACGACGAAGTCACCGACTTCCTCGAACACCACAAGAACTACTTCCCCGATCTCGAAGACGCCGCCGAAGCGGTGCTCAAGGCCGAGGGTGTGGAGGACGTTCGAAGAGGGAGCGCTCTGGCCGAGATCATTGAGAAACGGTGGGGCATCGAGGTCATCGCGCGCGACTTCCCGCCGAGGACGAACCTCCTGCGTCTGTATAACGAGAAGACGCGCCGCCTCTACGTCTCGAACTTTTTCGGCGTCCACAGGCTTCACTTTCAGCTCGCCAATTTCATCGGCCTGATGATGTTCAGGGACGAGAAGACGATCGACGGCTTGATCGAAGGCTTCACGTTCCGGCGCGCCGAGGCCGCCGGACTGGCTCGGGTCAACCTGGCCAATTACTTCGCCGGTGCGTTGCTCTTGCCGTACAAACAGTTCTTCGACCTTGTCCAGAGTTCCGATTACGATATCCGCGCTCTGGAAGGCAGGCTCGGCATGCCTTTCGAGCCAATCGCGCATCGGGTCTGCACGCTCTCTCGCCCGGGCATGAGCGGCATCCCGCTGCATTTCATCCGCACGGACCTCGCCGGAAACATTCGGAAGAAGTACGCGGGTTCGGGAATCAAGATCAACGATCGCCGCCGCAGTTGCCCCAAGTGGGCCGTCCATACGGCCTTCCTGACGCCCGGCATTCTGCGTCGGCATTATTCGGTCATGCCGGATGGGGAGGTGTATTTCTGCTCAGCGCTGGCCGAAGTCCAGCACACCCGCGAGGCGTTCCAGGTCAGCAACGCAATCTCCGTCGGCATCGGCTGCCGCGCGGAAGATGCGCACTTCATGGCCTATTCGCGAGGTCTGCGGCTGGAGAATCCCGACCGCGACGCGGTCAAGGTCGGCATCACATGCCGCCTGTGCGACCGGCCCGATTGCACGCAGCGCGCGCTGCCGTCGTTCAAAATGGATTACGAGATCAATACGCTGAACAGGAAGGCCAATGTCCTGGCCCAGGTCAAACCCGAAGACCTGCTGCTGATCGCCGAGGAATCGACTTCGGCTCCGGCGCCGAAGCCGCCCGAAAAGGGCACCGGCAAGAACGGCCGCGCCTCGAATACGGCCGGGAATAAACCACGCAAAGCGGCCAAGGCCGCGAAGTCTCGCGGTAAAAGCAAGAAGTAGACCTGCTTACTCACCACTGCACGCAATTGCATGTTCCTGCGCATTGTCGCGCCGGTTGCACGTTGGCTCGGGTTTCTTCATATTCATCGCTTTGATGCTCCCGGGCATGGCCTTGGGGCCGCGATGGAACCTATATGTCTCAATCCCTTCCTCGAATCACGATCATGAATACCCCGGTGCTCGGCTGGCTGTTGAGCATAATTTCGGCCCTCATGCTCCGCCTGTGTGGCTGGAAACTGGAGGGCGAAGTTCCCCGGATGCCGAAGTATATGCTCACGATGGCGCCGCACACGAGCAATTGGGACTTCCTGGTTCTGATAGGGATCATAAGCGCGCATCGGCTTCCGGTTTTCTGGATGGCTAAAAAAGAGATGTTCCGTCCGATGTTCTTCTTTCGCTGGCTCGGCGGAATTCCGGTCGACCGGACCAAAGCGACCAACGTCGTCGATCAGATCGTTGCCATATTCGACAACAACGAGAGCTGCGCACTGGGCATCGCGCCTGAGGGCACGCGCAAGCTGGCGACGCGATGGAAGACCGGATTCTGGCGCATGGCCAAAGGTGCTGACGTGCCGATCGTCATGGCGATCCTTGATTATCGAACCAGGAGGGCAGGCTTTGGGCCCACGCTCATGCCGGGCGAGAGCGTCGAGGCCGACATGGAAATCATCCATAAATTCTATTCACACATCACCCCATTGAAACCCGAGAACACCACCTGCGGCAAGGACGTGAAGATCGATTGACGAGCGGCGTTTGTCGCCGCGAACCGTTGCGCGATCCGAGCGGCCTTGATCTCCTGACGATCAAAGCTCGTGCGGCCGCTCTTCATCGATCCGGCGGGTGAGGATTTCGATGAAATCCGTCACGCGCGCCACAACATCCGCGTCGCAGTGCTCGATAACATCGGTCATCTGGTGGACGTTCGGAATCCACCCGGTGCGGTTCAGCCCCAGGAACGTGATCGCGGGCAGGCCGTGCTTGATCCCGATCGCGCCGTCGGTGTATGCGCCCTGATAGCTCGTCCGGCGCGCGCCCATGTCGGGCTGATCGGCCGCTATGGCATCGGCGAGGCGTAACAACTCAGGGTCGCTGCGATACGTGCCCAGCATTTTTTCCTCATCGATATAGCACGGGCCGCAGTCCGTGCCCGCGATGTTATCGATGTTGATCTGCATCGCGCCGCGCAGTTCAGTTTTGAAATCGGCAAAGAACGCCTGCGCCCCGTAGAGGCCGACTTCCTCGCAGCCGGTCGCGACGATCCAGACCTCGGTGCCCGCCAGCGGCTTCTCGGTCAGGCGCGCGGCAAGCTCGAGCAAGACGCCCGCGCCGCTGGCGTTGTCGTTCGCGCCCGGCGTATGGGGCGTGGTATCGGCCTCGAACGTCAGCCCGAGAACGAGGACATGGATCGCTCCGGGCACGAGGCTGACCCACTTCGCGGCGACGGCCAGGACCGAGCCTGACCCGCCGAAAAGCGCGACGGCAAACAAGACGATCAGCATCAGGTAAGCGCCCATGCCGGCCGTCGTTAGCGAACGGAAAACCCTAATCCAAAACGGCGAGCTGTATGCCAGAGGCGTTCGATGTGTGTCGTAATGCGCGGTGATAACCAAGCGTTGGCCGGGCTCTGCCGGGACCTTGGCCTTGACGCCCCCTTCGGCGCCGGGATCGCCGCCCGCACCGATTTTCATCCAGACGTTTTGGCTGTCGCCCTTGCCGACCATTGCCATCAATGGATTCGGAATGAAAAGCAATTGCAGTATCGCGAAGACGAACGCGCACGCGCAAATGACGATCGCCGCGACGGCGCCCGGCACCCCGGCGATCAGAAACGATCCCTCGGCCGCCAGAGCCATCGCGCTTGCCCACGCGAACGGACGCCAACCCGATACGAGGCAGCGAAAAGGATGAACCTTCGCGGAGCCCTGATCGATAGACTCCATCACGCCTCGGATGTACTCGGCGGCCTCGCGTTCTCCGGGGCCGGTCGAGGGCCGCGGCCCGATCCCGACCGATAACTCCCGGATGTGATCCATCGCCGTGCGGCGCGCGGTCCGAATCATGTCATCATCCCCCCTTGTCTGTTCAAATCTCTTGTGAAGCCACCATGCCGGGCGAGATCGGCAGCTAAGCCCAATCCCCGCGCGCGATCGGCATGCGGCGGCCGATGCCGAATGCCTTGTCCGTGATCTTCAGGCCGGTGGCGGCCTGGCGACGTTTGTATTCGTTGCGATCGATCATGCGAACAATTCGGGCAACAAGCGCGCGGTCCGCGCCGGTCGAGCGCGCGATCTCGCTGGCGTGCATGTGCCGCTCGACGTAGGCCTCGATGATCGGGTCCAGCTCTTCATACGGCGGCAGGCTGTCGGTATCCTTCTGGTCCGGCCGCAGCTCGGCGCTCGGCGGCTTGTCGATCGTGTTCCACGGGATGCGCTCGCCGTCGCGGTTCACCCAGCGCGCCATATCGAAGACGCGGGTCTTGAGCACATCGCTAAGCACGGCCAGCCCCCCGTTCATATCTCCATAGAGCGTGCAGTATCCGACCGCCATCTCACTCTTGTTGCCAGTCGTCAAGACTAGCCAGCCGAACTTATTGGAGACGGCCATGATGAGGTTGCCGCGCGTGCGCGCTTGCAGGTTTTCTTCGGCGACGCCAAACGGTCGATCGGCGAAAACGGGCCGGAGCACTTCGAGCGAGGATTCGTAGATCGATGCGATGGGCAGACTCAGCAGCTCGATGCCCAGGTTCGCGGCGAGCGCCTCGGCGTCGGTGACGCTGTGCTCGGAGCTGAACTCCGAAGGCATCGCAAGGCCGGTCACAAATTCGGCGCCCAGGGCGTCCACGGCGATGGCAGCGGTGAGCGCCGAATCGATCCCGCCCGAAAGGCCGATCACCACATGATC
>JAJFLK010000204.1 GCA_021772735.1 Candidatus Sumerlaeota bacterium
CGTTCCAGTCCGACCGGCAGGCGACCACGTTGACAGTCGGCGCCCTCCGAGCGCTCGCGTCGGTTTCAAGTCCCTTGACCTATACGCTCGTGCCGCGCGGGTCGGGCCTGCGCATCGGCGTGGACCGCGATGGCGATACGTTCTTCGACAACGACGAAAATGATGCAGGCTCCGATCCCGCAAATCCGAACTCGACGCCTCTTAGCGTTCTGGGCGCCGTCGGCTGGGGCCGATATATGTAGCCGAAGAAGACATGATGGCCTTGTTCGGGTGCGAGCCGAAAGGATTTACATGGTTTCCCTGAGTGGGAGCCTGGACATTGCGCCCTGGCCGGTCATCCCAGTGGCGTGCGGTCCATCGCTTTGATTCCTTGGCCTCTAAAATGGTATTTTTCAGGGCTTGACAGATGCCGGGGCGTCGATAAAATACGGCGCGTGCGTTTTGTCGGCTCAGGTCCGGCATCAACGGTATTCGGGGTCTTTTCTATCGGTAGGTCATTACGGGTCCAGCGCCACGGGCGTGGCTGTTTCCGAAGAGATCACCCCCCAGGACGAACTCGATGCTTTTCGATTTTTCAGCCGTTCTTATCTTCATCGCCGTCAGCATTGCCTTTGTCTTTGGCAATCTCTACATCGTGGGCTGGCTGCTGCGTCCCAAGGTGCCGACCGCCGAGAAGTTGCTGGTTTACGAATGCGGCGAGCCCGCGATCGGCAGCACCTGGATTCGCTACAACATCCGCTTCTATACAGTCGCCCTGGTATATTTGATCTTCGATGTCGAGGTCGTCGTTCTCTTCCCGGCGATGCTCATCTTGCGCCAGGTCGGCGTGCTTGCCCTTTTTGCCGTGATGATTTTTGTCCTGGTCCTGATTCTGGGCCTGGCTTACGAGTGGCGTTACGGCAATCTGGAGTGGATCAAATCCGACTTCACACCACCGGAAGACCCCGAATGGGATGAGCCTGTATCCGAAGAGGCGTCTGAGGATCAGGCGGGATTGCAGGAGGCGAGCGCCGGAGTCTGATCTGAGGCCGGCACAATTCCCGGGGAGATCCTCGTAACTCTTTGCCCAAGCTCGATCGGGGACGCGGGGCCGGGTCGGGCAGACAAAGCGAAAGAATGAATGGGGGAGAATGGCCCGGCGCGGGGCAGCGAGTTCCGGCCGGGGAAGATTGTGAAAAATCCCACGAGCGCATGGGTCGTACCGGTATTGAGCTTCTGAGCTCAAGCTTTTTGGCCTGAATCCTTTGCGTGCGTCGTTCTTCCAGGATCTGGAGTTTGAACTGATGACAGAAACCACACGACCCACTACGGCCGCCCAGATGATTTCGGATGCCGTCCAGGATCCCAAAGAGCGGAGGCGCTACCTTGGGTTGATGGATCAGATTAAATCCGAGGGGCTCGGAGCGAATATGGCCATCGTCCCACTGGATGCCGCCGTGAACTGGGCCCGCGAGTCTTCGATCTGGCCGATGACGTTCGGCCTCGCATGCTGCGCGATCGAGATGATGGCTGTGGGCGCGCCCAAGTTTGATCTCGACCGATTCGGCGCAGGAGCTTTCCGGGCGACTCCGCGACAGGCCGATCTCATGATCGTCGCCGGCACGGTCGTCTATAAGATGGCCCCTCGGGTCAAGCGGCTCTACGAGCAGATGCCCGATCCCAAGTTCGTCATGGCTATGGGCGCGTGCACTGTGGGCGGCGGGCCGTATTATAAGTTCGGCTATCACGTTGTCAAAGGCGTCGATAAGATTATCCCGGTGGATATTTATGTGCCCGGATGCCCGCCGCGCCCCGAAGCGCTGCTCGACGCGATTTTTCGGCTTCAGGAAAAGATCGATGTCCAAAGAAATCTTAAGATTCGATATCAGGGGAACTGATCAAACTCGCGTTCGCTGGTCCCGGCGCGATTCAACTCTTCCATGGCGCTAACTCTCAAAGACATCCACGGCAAGCTCGCGGCCAAATTCAGCGAGAAGGTCTTCGACTGGCTCGAGCCCGAGGCCGGCGACGGCTGGATTGAAATCGAGCCCTTGGCCTGGGCCGAGATTGCGGCCCATCTCAAGGCCGACCCAGATCTACAGTTCGATTATCTCCGCATGATCAGCGGCGTGGATTACAGCGATCACATCCAGGTCGTTTACCATCTGATGTCCTACGCTCGCGATCACGATTGCGTCATCAAGGTCAAGCTCGAGCGCAAAGACCCGCGCGTCGCCTCGGTCATGGATCTGTGGCCCGCCGCCGATTGGCACGAGCGCGAGACCTATGACATGCTCGGCGTAACTTTCGAAGGGCGCGATGAGCTGCGCCGTATTCTCCTACCCGAGGATTGGGTCGGTTATCCCCTGCGAAAGGATTACGAGCAGCCGGACGAATACCACGGCATCACGCATTGGTAAGCCGCCGCACGCCGGTGCGCCGGCGCGGGATGCGAGCGAAGACTTGAATCAGCCATGACTACGCCATCAACAACACTCATCAAGGACTCGGTCAGGACCGAGGAACTGCTCGTTAACATGGGGCCGCAGCACCCCTCGACGCACGGCGTGCTCCGTCTTCTGGTCCGGACCGATGGCGAGATGATCAAGGAGACCTGGCCCCATATCGGGTATCTGCACCGTTGCTTCGAGAAGATCTGCGAATCCGTCACGTATGTCCAATCCGTCCCTTACGTCGATCGCATGGACTACCTCGCGTCGATGAACAACGGAATGGGCCTGTGCATGGCCTACGAGCGCATGCTGGATGTCGAGATTCCCAAACGGGTTGACTACCTGCGCGTCATCACTTCCGAGCTGAACCGCGTCGCTTCGCACCTGATGGCGATGGGGACTTTCGGGTTGGACCTGGGCGCGATCACGCCGTTCATGTATATCTTCCGCGAACGCGAGATCATCACTTCGATTCTTGAGAAAATCAGCGGCGGGCGGCTTCTGTTTCACTATTCGCGGATCGGCGGCGTTTATCGCGATATGGATTCGGACATCGCGCACGATATACGCAGTTTCATAAAGACCTTCCGCGAGATGTATGTCGAGTATGACGAGCTGCTCAGCCAGAACGCGATTTTTGTCAACCGGGCGGCGAACGTCGGCGTCATAACTGCCGAACAGGCTATCGGCTGGGGCTTGACCGGACCCTGTCTGCGCGCCAGTGGGATTGATTATGACATTCGACGCAAGAAGCCTTACGCGCACTACGAGGATTTTGATTTCGACGTGATCGTCGGCAAGGCGTGGAAGGGGTCGCTCGGCGATTGCTACGACCGCTATTACTGCCGAATGCTCGAAATGCTCGAAAGCGTGAAGATTATTGAGCAAGCCTTGGAAGGTCTCCCCCAAGGTGAGATCCAGGCTGATCTGCCGAAAGTCGTGCGGCTTCCCAAAGGCGAGGTTTATTACGCAATCGAGAATCCGCGCGGTGAGCTGGGCTTTTATATCGTCTCAGACGGCAAGCCGAATGCCTACCGCGTCAGCGCCCGCGCGCCTTCGTTTTGCAACCTGAGCATCACGCACGAGCTGGGCCATGATGTTTTGGTCGCCGACGTGATCGCCATTGTGGGCTCGATCGATATCGTTCTCGGCGAGGTTGATCGTTGATTGGGAATGGCCAGTTGAGCGGGTTGGTTTCGCTCTCGCAAATGACCGAAAGGACCGGCGTTCAGGCGCTTCGATGAAAGAGCTGCTCGACCACTTCCACTACGACATCGTCGTCGCCCTGTTCCCCTGGGCGGAGATGATCCCCGTGCAGTTTGTCTACATAGCGGGGGTGCTTGCGGCATCGGGACTGATCGTCGCCTGGATGGCTCTGACGGCCATGGGCTGGATTCTCTACGAGCGCAAAATCGCCGGTTGGATTCAGGTGCGTTATGGCCCCAATCGGGTTCATCCGACGAAGGGTCCTCTGACTCTGCTCAATGCGTTTATGCCCACCGGATGGCTCCAATCGCTCGCCGACGGCATCAAGCTGCTTGGCAAAGAGGACATCGTCCCGCGAGGGGCCAATCGCTTTCTTTATGAACTCTCGCCGGTGCTCGTTTTTGCCGGGGCGTTCATACCGTATGTCGTTATCCCGTTCAGCCAGCACGCGGTTATCGCTGATATGAATATCGGCCTATTCTACGTTCTCGCCTTCGGATCGCTTGAAGTGATCGGCATTCTGATGGCCGGCTGGGCGCCTAATTCCAAATGGTCCCTTTACGGCGGCATGCGCCTGGCCGCACAGATGTTGTCTTATGAAATCCCGCTCGGTCTTTCGCTTCTGACAGTCGTCATTCTGGCGGGCTCGCTGAACTTGACCGATATCATCCTTTGGCAGACAACGGGTATCTTGATCTGGGATGATTGGGGCAATTCGATCTACCGATATGTTTTTGGTTTTATGAGCTGGTCGATCTTCAAATCGCCGCTGGCCGCGGCGCCGGCTGCCTTGATCTTCTATGTCGCCGCACTGGCCGAGACCAAGCGAGCCCCGTTCGATCTGCCTGAAGCCGAGTCCGAATTGGTCTCCGGCTTCCACACCGAATACACCGGAATTCGTTTCTCGTATTTCTTCCTCGCCGAGTATTCAGCCATGTATATCATGTGCGTGCTCGGCACGATCGTCTTCCTGGGTGGTTGGCATTATCCGTTCCCGGCGGTCTATTACATCGGCGATACGGGGATTATGGACGCGGTCGCACAGGCACTGGCTACGGCAAATGCCGAGGGCGCGGGTTGGCTGGACCGCCTTTGGGTCGCCTGCTCGGCGGGGTTTGGCCAACTGACGACTTTGCAGTCGCTCAAGGTCATAGCCAACGAGTTGTTCGGCGCGGCCAATCTCATCCTCAAATCCTTCGCGCTCCTGTTCCTCATGATCTGGATTCGGTGGACGTATCCCCGGGTCCGCATCGACCAGGTCATCCACATCTGCTTTAAGATCCTGCTGCCCCTGAGCCTGTTTTTCGCAGTCGTGGCCAGCTTCCAGGCCGTCATCCAGCGCTCGGAGTATTCTACACCTGAGGCCCGGCGAGCAGCGGCGATGAGCGCGTATGTATCGAGCCCGGCTACGATCCCGGCCGAAGATTTGGCCGAGGCGACTCTAAAAAGTAAGGAGCACGCGGAAGAATGAGTATCGGCGCGGCGCTCGGCAATTACTTTGGCGATATCTGGACGGGGCTCCGTACGTCCTGCGTCGGGCTCAAAATCACCTGGCGCAACATGTTCCGTCCCGCGTTCACGGTGCTCTATCCCGAGGTTCGACCGCAGGTGCCGATCGCGCATCGCGGCATCCACGGTTTCGACGAAGAGACCTGCATCTCGTGCGACATGTGCGCCAAGGCCTGTCCGGTGAGCTGCATCTATATCAAGTCGGTCGGCAAGGGCGAAGGCTCCTTGATGACTCAATTCGATATCGATTACACCAAGTGCCTTTTCTGCGATCTGTGCACGCCGCCGTGCCCGACCGAGTGCATTTGGATGACGCAAGATTTCGACCTCGGCTCGTATTCCAAAGACGATTGCATCATCAACTTCGCGCGGACCAAAACAGGTGATGAGATCGCCGAGTTCGATGTGCGGTTGAAGAAGAAGGACGAAGAAAAAAAGGCCCGGGCAGCGGCCAAGAAGGCGGCAAAGGCGGCGGAGAAAGTCGCAGCCGAGGCCCAGGGCGCCGCGGATACAGCCGTGGCCGTCGAGGAGCCTCCTGCCGAGGAAGACCCCGGGGAGAGCTGAAGAAATTCCGGTTGCTTTTGACCTCTTGCGTGGCAAGATCAACCGTTTGTCGTGGCGGCCCATGAACTGCCGAAGCGGGAATGCGGGTCTTTGAAACTGGCGGAACACAAGTCGCGGCGTCGAATGGCCGCGCGAATTGATCAAAGCCCCGGCGAACCACGAGAGAACCGCCGGGCATGTCGTATCAGGCCCAACACCATTATGGATATCGAAGCCCTGGACATCACTCCCTACGTCGGCCCGTGGCTGAACACGACCATCAGTTTCTGGTGTGTCACGCTGATCGTGATCACCTCGGCCGCTGTCGCCGCGTTCTCTCGCCACATCGTCAGCGCGGCGTATTCGCTCTTCTTCACACTGGTTGGCATGGCGGGATATTATATCCTGCTCGGGGCGGATTTCATCGCCATCGCGCAGATCGTCATTTACGTCGGTGGCATCCTTGTCCTTCTGATGTTTGGCGTGCTCCTGACCAATCGCTCCCTGGAACAACTGTATGAGGAACACGCCGGGCCATACGTCGTCGCCGGCCTCGCTGCGGCCGTGTTTTTCTTCGTCGTTTTGGCGCGAATTATCTTCTCCTCCTCTTGGGGAGGACGCGAGATCGTCGAGGTAGAGCCCATCACCACAGGTTTGGGCGAGGCCGTCGTCTCGACCTATTTTCTTCCTTTCCAGATCGCTGGATTCACGCTCCTGCTTTGCCTGGTCGGGGCGGCGTTTATGGTCAGGAGGCGAGAGCCGTGAACGAGGTCGTCCCCAACGTCGCTGACGTACAGACCTTTCTCAAGTTTGGCGAGTCCCCGCTGGGCCTCGAAGCCTACTTGATTGTTGCGGCGATCCTCTTCTGCTTTGGCCTGGCGGCTTGCGCGGCGCGTCGCAACGCGATTGGGATTCTCATTGGGATTGAGCTGATCCTGAACGCGGCAAACTTGAACTTCCTGGCATTCTGGCGATTTCATGGCTCGGTTTCCGAGGGCATCAACGCATACGACGGCCCCATGTTTACCATGTTCATTATCGTGCTGGCTGCGTGCGAAGCCGCCGTGGCACTCGCGATCGTCATCAACCTGTTTTATACGCACGGCACGGTCGAGACCGACACCGTAAGCGAAATGCGTAACTGAAGGATCAAGCTCGAAGCGGGCCTGCGCGCCGCCGTACATAGCGAAATTTACATCGAATGAATCCCGTTCTCACCGCAGCCCTCGCAATCCTTATTTTGCCTATCGCAGCCTTTGCGCCGCTTGCGCTCATCCATAAGCGTATCCCTGTCCTGCGAGATAAAATCGCGACCGGCATCATGGGCATCACGCTCGCCCTGTCGCTTTATATTTTCGGCAAGTCGTTTTTCAGCGAGGAGCCCGTCTTCATCCACTGGACGTTCGATTGGCTTCCGGTCTCCGGCACGCATGTTGTCCAGGGTGGCGTCCTCATTGATGGCCTGACCGCCGTCATGCTTGTCGTGGTGACGCTCGTCAGCTTCCTCGTTCACCTGTTCTCGACCGCATACATGAAAGACGACGTGAGATACGGCCGCTACTTCTGCGGGTTGCTGCTCTTCAGTTTCTCCATGTTGGGGCTGGTTCTTGCCGATAACATCCTCTTCCTGTTTGTCTTCTGGGAACTGGTCGGCTTGTCCTCATACATTCTGATTGGACATTGGTATGAGAAGAAATCCGCTTCGAACGCGGCAATCAAGGCCTTCATCACGACTCGCATCGGCGATGTCGGCATGC
>JAJFLK010000205.1 GCA_021772735.1 Candidatus Sumerlaeota bacterium
TCCCGATCCCGTGGACATTTTACACGAAGAACGCCTATTTGGGAGTCGAACAGAATGTCGATATGGCCCGCATGGTTCGCGATGTTGAAAACATAACGGGGAACCAGTACATCTTTGCCGGCAAACTCCCTCAGGCCGAGCGCCTGGATTGGGACGAGACGCAATCGCGGCTCAAGGAATCTATAGAATCCACACGGAGGCGACAGGCGACTTACGAACAGGAAGTCCAAGTGTCGCTCGCTGACGCCTGGGAAGAAGTCGAAGAGATTGCCAAAGTTCGATATGCCGTTCCCACGACGAAACACGTCCTGGATCTGGATATCCTTGAAGTAAGAGAGACAGTTGAGTTCGTCGTCGAATATCGCTCCGAACCGACGGGACGGATGATTCGTCAGCTGAGGCCCGGCGTCCGCTTCGACGAGGCAAGCGGGAAACTGTTCCGAAAAGTCAAAGCGGACGAAGCTGTCATCGCCCCGTATGAACCTTCAGAGCCGACCGAATGGATGGCTGCAAGGATGAACTCGCGATGATGGGCCTCGCTTCCACGATCTCCTGCATTGCAGCCTCGGCTCCTCCAGAGGACAGACCCGGGCCGCGCCACAGCGCAAAGGCGAACCTGCGATTTTATCGAGGCGCGCTGTTCATCGCGTCGATGCTGCTCTTCTCCGGCCGAACATGCGAAGCGGCATATTTCTTCAATGACGCTAACGGACAACGCCTCCTTCTTCTCGACGACGACGGCGATCTTCACATCAAGGGAACGCTTACCGAAGCGCTGACTTTGAGCCCGCCGCCGCCGACCTCGAAGACCTGGACCTTGAGCGATGCCTCGAATGATACGGTCCTGGTCCTGGCGCTCGAAACGATATCGGATTATCCCACGAACGGTCTCGACGCCGTCGCGGGGGATCTCTTTCTGCGTGGAAACGCGGGAATCTGGAGACCCGTCAGCCCGACGCCAACCGGCGCGATCTTTCAATTCTTCGACGACTCCTCACCTACGCCAGAATTGATCGCCATTGTCGACGCCGGCGGGAATCTAAAGCTGAAATTGACGGAAGCGCAAGATTCAGCCCAGCCAATCGATGATGCTCTTGCCCTTCAGACCAAACTTCACGCCGGCGCCGACGCTTTTGAAATCAACCATGTTTCAATCATCAGTCCGGTTTTCGACTTCCAGCCTGACGATCTCCCGTTCATCGCGAATCGTGGAAAAGCCTACGACGTGCTCGGCGGCGTCTATGACCCGACAAATGGGATTGCCTACGATCACAATAATTCGATATCCGGATTCGGCGATGGCCCTGTCATGACCTGGGTCCAGACCAGCGCCACAGGCCAAGAAGAGTTGGTGATTGCAAGCGGAGACGGATTCGGAATGGACTATGACGTGGCGACAGACAAGCCTCGCACGTTCATGAAGATTCCGGATGGCGTGACGACCCACCCCCAAAATACATACCCGATCGATTGGCTGTTCGATCTTGACGGCAGAAGTCCCGGTCGACCCAACTGGAACGGGGGCGCTTCGGGCGTCGTCAGAATAAGCATGAACTATTTCGCGGGAAAACCGGGCACGATCGCGAACTTGAGAAAACGCGAAGAAGACTCGGCCCTTCGGCCCTCCCCGCTCAAGAACGGAAACTTTGAGACACGATCTCGTTTTCTACAATCGCTTCGCTCCCGCATTCCGATAAAGCCGAGCGAAGCAGGTATCCCCGATATAAAACCGGGAGCCCCAGATGTCTCGTTCGACGGGCTGAGAGTATATGACGCCGGATCACTCCGCGTTGACGAGAACCTTAATGTCTCCGGTCTTATTCATTTCGGCCCAACAGACGAGCTTTATCTCGCCTGCCTGGATCATAATAATCAGTATCCGAACGCCGTCCCGGACCCCGACCAGGGGATGAGTTCTGGAGCTCCGAACGAGCAGGCTTACATTTTCAGATCAACTGACAGGGGCCGCTCGTGGGATGATTTGGCCATCGATGACAACCTGATATTGCCCGACGAAAGTTTCTATAACCCCAGCGATTTCGGGACGCTTCCCAGCGGTGTGATTAAGTAGGCGAATCTTCCCTCAACGGTCGTCTGGGATGCATACAAGTTCACGGCCCCGACATTTGTTCAGTTTGGGCGGGGCTACGAGGAATACACGCTTGCCTTTCCGGAATCATCCGGCGTTGAGAAATACGTCTACGCAATCTCACCCCATGGGCGCTGGTGGGTCGCGGATGAGGTATACCTGGCTCGATGCAAAGTTTATGACGGCGCCTGGAATACGAGCAACATGACGGCCCGGGCCAACTGGGAATTCTGGATCGGCCTCGACGACAGTGGAGATCCTCTATGGACGACCTCTCAAGATGTCGACCTCGCGGTTCCCATCGTCCGCAGCCCGAGCAACTTCGGCCTGGTCAGCGTGCTTTATCACAAAGGGGCGAATCGCTACCTGATGACGAGTTGGACCGAAAGCGACAACTTTTCTCTGGATGGATACCAGGACCTGGCATTTGGAAGCGGCGTGAGAGCCGGCGATGACAGGGGGCCCATCGGCGGCAGAGATGATTCGCGCTGGTTGCTCTGGGAGGCGCCCAATCCGTGGGGGCCGTGGAAATTGGTCTTCACGAACGACTACCACGGCCGGGGGAATGATTTCGATCAGGACGGGGCGACAAAGCACGGATTCGTCGGATACTTCACGGCCATCGCACCGACTTGGATGGAGGACGATCCGGACGGCGGATGGAACATCTGGCTCGTGCAGGCGGGATTCAAGAATTTCTTTGAAGGTGTGGCAGGCCACCCCTATGAACTCCTCGAACCCTGGACACGTTCTTACACTACGGAGTTTCTTCAGGTTCGTTTGAGCGCGTCGAACGCGCCTCTCTCGCAGATCAGCTCTCCCCTATCCAGCTACGAGCAGAACAACGCGAAGAAGAACAATTTCACCGGGACGATCGGCTTTCAGTTCAAGGTCAACCGCGACATTTCCGTCACCCATCTTGGGCGTTATTACACGACAGGCAATGATGACGCGCACGACCTGGCGATAAGTGAGGTTGGAGACGGGCGCGAAGGGGCAGAGCAGATCGGGGACAACCCCGTCGCTGCGGCGACTGTAAATCTTGATCCCGCAGCCGGAAACCCCTTCGATCCCGCGCGAATGGATCGCCACGGTTTCATTTACAAAGAACTTGATTTTCCGGTCACGCTGACGCGCGGCAAGCGATATATTATGTTCTCCAATGAAACACGTGATGGTGACTACTGGTTCGGCGGGGATAATCCGGACAACACCAAGCCGACCTCTCTGATGGTTAACGACTGGCCTGAGATCGACACCGGATACAGTGTAAAGATACTGAGCAATGCGAGGGGGCAGACGGATGACGAATGGAGGCTGGCCACGAGCAACTACTTGCGGCGCGGAACCGGACCAAGAGTCGGAAACGCCTGGGGGCCCGTTCATTTCCTATACGATTCGCCGCCCCTGCGCTTCCATGAGGGCTGGGCGCCGGGGGCGACGACGACCTCCGGCCTGGCAAGGATGGTGGGCTTGGAATTCTCTATGGCCGCCGGCGAGAACGCGATCGTAACGCACCTTGGCCGATTTAAGGTAAACCCGGCCGACAGTCAGAAACATGAACTCAGACTGATCGAGCTTGACCCGGCGGGAGAAGACGAGCCGCACCCCCTGTTGCGCACGGCACTGGCGATTACGGTGATCAATATGAACGACGCCGAGGAGCCGGATGGCTTCGTCTACACCGAGTTGAAAACCCCGGTTCGACTTCTGGACGGGAGGCAATACCGTCTGGTCAGCCGCGAATTTGGATTCGGCGACACATATTATAATAATTCCCCGATAGCAAGCGGCTTTGACGGCGGTCCGGGCGAGGACGCAGTATTCGAAAACATTACATCAGGATCCTATTCGATCGTCGCGGGATCTCCGGGAACATGGACATCGGGGACTCCGGGAGACTCGCAGTGTTGGGGCCCTCTGAATGTGAAGTTCGAATAAGCGGCTCCGCGGAGCGGGCGACGAAGGCTCGGCCAACAGCCCTCCCC
>JAJFLK010000206.1 GCA_021772735.1 Candidatus Sumerlaeota bacterium
CGGCGGGCGCTCAAGACGACGGTGCTGACGCGAATGAAGTCAAACGGCCCGAGTGGGATGAGTACACGGATTACATCAACAAGAAGGCGCTGAAGATCGCGGCCGCGGCCAGGCAATCAGGCGACAGCGAGTAGCCCTTACGGACTCGTATTCGGCCTGGAGTTCAATCCGTCTCGACCAATCGCCGCCGCCATCTGCCGCTCTTGAACCTGACGTGCAGAATGATCGATTTGATTCCAAACTCGGCCGCCATCGCGAGCAGCACGCCGTGCAGCCCCCACTCCAGGCCATGGCCCAGCACGATCGCCAGCGGGATGCCGATGGCCCAGAAAGTTGTCATGGTTACGGCGAAGACCCGTTTGGCGTCGCCTCCCGCCCGCAGGATGTAAGGCAGGATGATGTTCGTTGTCTCGAACAGTTGCAGGGCCGCGATAACCCGCAATGCAAGAACGGCCATGCGGTGCGTCTCCGGATCGACGTCAAACAGTCCGGCCAGTTGCGGCGCCGCGACGCCGACGATGATCGCCATCGCCACGCTCGAAGCCATACCCAGCCTCAGCGCGACCGAGGTGCGCGCCTGAGCCCGGCTCGATTTGCGCCCGCCGAGATCCTGCCCGACCGCAATCGCCCCGCCGCGCGCCAGGCCGACCAGCGGGATGAACATCAGAGACCGGATGGATTGGGCGATCATGAACGCCGCAAGCACGTCGCCCCCGATCCGTCCCAGAACGGCCGCATAGGCGATCCCCGCGCCCTGCCACGCAATGCCGTCCAGCGTGATGGGCAGGCCGATCGCCGCGATTTTCTTCAGCTCCGTACCGTCGGGGCGAAAATCCCAGCGAGCATCGGAGCGATGCATCGCGCGCAGATCGCCGACGAACATAAACAGTAAAACAATCGTCCCAACCACCCCGGAGATCAGCGTCGCCCAGGCCGCGCCGCGAACGCCCATCGCCGGGATCGGTCCCATCCCGAAAATCAAGACCGCGTTCAGGACCGTGTTCAATGCAACCTGCCCAATCGTGACGATCATCGGCCGACGCGTATCGCCCATTGCGTGCAGGAGCGCCACGGCCAGCGCGCCTGCGAGCATCACTGTGAAACCAGCCATTGTGATTGTAAGATACCGGGCCGCGAGATCGACCGTCGCGGCCTCCCCCGGCACCATGAAACCGACGAGCCCGCGATTGCCGGCAAGAATGAATGCCGTTGTGACGACGCCGCCGAGGAGCACGGCGTAGAACCCGTTGACTGCGGACCGCGCAAATCCCTCTTCGTCACGGGCCCCGATAAGCTGCGCCGCGAAGACTCCGATGCCCGCCGTCGTCGTGCCGGCGATCGTTCCGGCGATGGCCAGGATCTGTCCGGAGATCGCGACGGCATTGATCGCTTCCTCGCCGAGGCTGCCGACCATCACGCGGTCGACCAGAGCGAGCATGATCGACAGGGCCGCCTGCAGGGCGATCGGCACTCCAAGCAGCATCAGGCGCCGAGTGAGCGGATATCGTCTTGAAGACAAAGGGGAGATTCGAAGGGCGCGCCGGAGCATGCGCGTTTATAACGGCGTGCGCGCCGAATTCAACTCTCGCGATTGCCGGGCAAGAAGTTAATATTGAATCTGCCACGCCGATACGGCGTTCGAGTTTATCCCTTGTCTGTTTTCGCCTGAGGGCAGCGGTCATGAAATCTCTATTCGATTCCGCGCAACGCCAGTCTCTTGTCGATCGAATCGGCCGGCTCGAGCCCGATTCACCGCGCAAATTCGGCACGCTCACCGTGCCGCAAATGCTCTGCCATCTCGGAGATCACCTGCGCCTGGCTTTGGGCGATATGGAACCGGCCAAGGTCGGTGGCCCGCTGGCGCTGCCCGGCGTGCGATGGCTCGTCATCTGCCATCTTCCCTGGCCAAGGGGCCGCACGGCCAGCCCTCCGGAGCAACTGGTAACCAAGAGCGAGAACATGGATACTGATCGCGAGACGCTCCTGGGCCTTATCGCCCGCTTCGCCGAGCGCGGTGATTCGGGCAGCTTCGGGGCGCATCCTTTATTCGGTCGCCTTCCCGCGCCGCTTTGGGGCCGTCTGGCCGAGCGTCACATCGCTTATCACCTCGATCAGTTCTCCGTCTGAGAGGCACGCCGGCAGGAATCTCGCCCTGACTTCCCCTCCGCAGGCCGCATCCGGACCATACGTTCAATCCCATGACCCCTTCGCATTCCTCCTTTGTCGATTACGTCAAACTCGCCTGTGAAGCCGGCGACGGCGGCGACGGGTGCATCTCGTTCCGGCGCGAGAAGCACGTCCCGCGCGGTGGTCCCGATGGTGGCGACGGCGGAAAGGGCGGCGATGTCTGGCTCGAAGCCGACGCCGATCTGGGGACGCTCATCGATGTGCGGTTCCACCCGTTGATCCGCGCCAAGCGCGGCGATAACGGACGCGGCAAGAACCAGACCGGCCGCAACGGGGAGGATATCGTCATCCGGGTGCCGGTCGGCACGGTCATCAGCAACGAGGAGGGAGCGCTTGCCGACCTGAAGCGGCCCGGTCAGCGTTACCTGGCGGCCGCCGGCGGCAAGGGCGGCGCGGGCAACCAACACTTCGCGACATCGACCAATCAGGCGCCGCGCAGGAGCAGTCCGGGCGAGCCCGGCAAAGACTGCCGCCTCATTCTCGAGCTCAAACTCATTGCGGATGTCGGCCTCGTCGGGCTGCCCAACGCCGGCAAGTCCACGCTTCTGACCCGGCTGACGGCCGCAACGCCGCGCATCGCGCCATATCCGTTCACGACGCTGCACCCCAACCTGGGGATCATGGAAATGGGTGATTTCGAGCGCGTGACGATCGCCGATATTCCCGGCCTGATCGAAGGCGCAAGCAAGGGCGTCGGCCTGGGCGATCGCTTCCTGCGCCACATCGAACGCACCGGCTTGCTCGTCCATATGATTGCCCCGGACCCGGCGGCGTTCGAGGGCTCGGAGGGTGGCGAAACTCCGGACGCCGAGGCCATCGAAATCGGCGCTTCGCTTGCCGTCGATGCCTGGCAACTGGTGCGAATGGAACTCGAATCCTACTCGACCCGGCTCGCCGAAAAGGCCGAGATCGTCGTCATCTCGAAATCCGATCTCATACCCGACGGCTGCATCGATCAATTCCTGGCGGCGTTGACCGCGCAGAGCGGCGGCAAGCTGCGCTCCCTCGCCCTTTCATCCGAAAGCGGCGAAGGGCTAGGGGAATTGAGAGCCGCCATTAATGCCGAACTCGCCGGTCTCCGCGTTTCTGACGCCGGCGACGCCTTCACCCCGCCGGCCGCCGAATCCGAGACAACCGACTCAAGCGCGGACGATGCGAGCGCGCCGCTTGAATCCTCGCCGCAGGATTAATCCGCAGAGCACGGCCGGACGGAATTCACGATTTTGCCCTCTGGGCATGCACGAGCCTAATTGCTGATTACATCATTGCGAAGCAGGAATTTTCTCCCCGGGCCAAAGCGCATAGCGATCGGCATTTCACCTTTTTGAGCGTGTATGTGGAGATGGGCCCTCTCAGCGCTGCCGGTAGATCCGCATCTGGCGATCTCCTGCCCGACGATGAGAGAATCGCCTCTCTCAACGATTACCGAGCCAGGTTCCAGATGTGCCAGCCAAACACGGACGTTATCGTTCGTCCCTATGATAACGACGTTTCCCTCGGGCTCGGGACTTCCCCGCGTTCGGTCGTTAATCGCTTCGATTACGATACCGGCAATCGGAGCATGAATCGTTGATCCCGCGCTGTCTCCTCTATTAGAGATCAGATCGACGGCGTAATTCTGTGAAATGGGATTGCCCGCGTGATAATTCGTAAAGGATGACCTACCGCCCGTTACGACTATCCACTCACCTTCAATGGGATGAGATAACTCTATCGCGCCTTCGGAAAAAATCGGAGGGCTCCTCAGATAGAGAACGAACGTAACCGCTGCAATTCCCATGAACACAGAAAACACGGGCGCAATCAATTTCCGCTTATCTGACGTTGGCGTGGATGGGAACTGAATCGAGCCAAGAAGATCCATCCCGGCAGCAAACAGGATCGAAGCACCCAGGGCGATATACGATATCCATGCGCTACC
>JAJFLK010000207.1 GCA_021772735.1 Candidatus Sumerlaeota bacterium
GGCCTGATGGCGTCATCGGTAAAAACCTTCTTTGAACGGATATGCGCCCACGCGTCGAGCGCGCCCGTAAGAAAGAACAAACCACTGAAATGCTGTCAAATGATAAACGTGAGGTGACGATCCCGAGCGAGGTTCCAACGACCGATAGCCAACGCGGCCCGTGATCGCGGGTCAGCCGATAATGGACGCGCGGTCTCCGCCAGAGAACCTGCCCTTGATGCCCCGGCGAAATGCGGCGGCGTCCTCAACGTATTTTAAGCCCTCTTCTACGTCGATCGTCTCCGCTCGGACAAGCGCGACAAGTGTCTGCATAAAGGTCTGCATCCCCTCATCGCCGTTCGTGAGGGCCTGGCCGAGATCATCGATACGGTTCTCTGAGATAAGCTTCTTGACCGTCGGCGTGTTGATAAGAATCTCAACGGCCGGGACGCGACCCTTGGCGTTAGTCGTCCGAACGAGGCGTTGCGAGATGATGGCTCTCAGGTGCGCCGCAAGTTCCTGGAGGATGAGCCGCTCTTCATCGGCGTCAAACAGGTTCAGGATGCGATTGATCGATTGACGCGCATCCGAAGTATGCAGCGTTGCAAAAACAAGATGGCCGGTCTCGGTCGCGGTCAGGGCGATCTTGACCGAATGGCGGTCGCGCAGCTCCCCGAACAGAATCACATCGGGATCCTGACGCAAAATATGCTTGAGCGCGGTTTCGAGGTCGGCGGTATCGACGGCAAGCTCGATCTGATTGATGATCGATTTGTTGTGCTTGTGCAGAAACTCGATCGGATCCTCGACGGTAATGATGTGGGCCCGGCGGGTTGAATTGATGTGATCTATCATCGCCGCCAGCGTGCTCGATTTGCCGCTGCCCGTGACACCGGTCACGAGAACAAGGCCGCGTTGGGAGAGCGCGATCTGATTGAGCGACTCGGGCAACTGGAGATCGCTGATCGAAGGGACGGCCCCGCTGACGTGGCGGATGGCGAGGCAGACCGAACCGCGCTGGTGGAAGATATTAACGCGATAACGGGCAACTCCGGGAATGGCGAAAGAATAATCCGCCGTGCCGATCTCGTCGAAGACCTGGCGCTTGCGGGTCGGCGTGAGGCCGAGCATAGCCTCCTCAGTCTGGCGCGGATCGAGCACGGGACAATCGACCGGCCGAAGCTCGCCGTTGATTCGATACATCGGCGGCGCGCCCGCCGTCAGGTGAAGATCAGAGGCGCCAAGATTTACCATCGCCTCAAGAAGCTGCTGAACATCCAATGCCTTTGCGCCCACGTGGCCACCCCTTTTCGGATCCTGAAAACATCCTGCAGAATTGTGGGGTCGCTCTGCCCACAACAGGCGAAGCTTCCCACAGTTAATTCATCGGGTGATTAGGATTCGAGCTTGAGACGACGCCAAAGAAGCGTCGTCCGCCGAACGCGGCACGTCCTCTAAGGCAGGTGCGCGGTGAACGTGACTGGGATTTCGTCCTCGATGGACATGGGGTTCAAAGACTTAAAAGGCTCGCCGACACCGAAATCCGTGCGTTTGAGCGTAATCTTTCCGGACACATCTTTGGAGTCCTCGCCCGCGACCGAGAACTTCAGATCGAACGTTTTCTTCACGCCGCGAATCTCCATGTCCATTTTACCGGCATAGGTATTTGCCTCGTCCGTCGGCGATGCGTCGTAAATCCGGAGAGCCGCCGTCGGGTATTTTTCAGTGTGGAAGAATTCTTCCTCGAGCAAGTGGTTGTCGCGCTTCTTTATCCCGGTATCGACGCTGCCGATATCGACTTCGAGTTCGATCACGCTCTTCTCCGGGTGCTCGGCGTCAACCTCGACCTTCGTAAATTTCCAGCTGCGAAAGATCGTATTGGCGGTCGCCACCTTATTTTTCGCGACAAAGCGAATCTCGCCCGGCGGGGGCATTTCGGAATCCGATTCTGAAGTCGGCGCGATTGACGCTACGCCTTGCTGGTCAGTTTCGGAATCCGATTCTGAAGTCTGGGCGATCGACGCTACGCCTTGCTGGGCAGTTTCGGAATCCGATTCTGAAGTCTGCGCGGTCAGCGCTGGCGACGCTCCTTCGGGCGCGGAGCTTTCGGGTTGCGAATCGCAGGCTTGGACAGTGAGCCCGAGCGAAGCCGCAGTGGCGAGAACCCCTATCGCAATCACAGCGCGCAGGCCGCGCCTCATGAACCGAAATTCAAGCCGGCGCGAAGATGAGACGAACATTGTTTTGGACCTTTCTATATGGCCGGCGAGCGTCGTTGCAGGCCGGCGGCTCGATGAAAATCGAGCGTTAATCGCATTACGGGGCTCTTCTGGTCCCCCCGCGCGAAGGCGGAACCCAGTCTTCACATCACATGACTGTTTATACGTCCGATGGGTTTGATCCGGCAACCGAACAATCATCCGGCGCCTCAGGAGGCTGCCGGGTTGATGCCTCGCTCGGCGAGAAGCCCGGCGATTTGATCCGGCAATTCCGCCACAGAGATCCCCGCCCCGGTCAGCGCCGCGACCTTCTCGGCCGCCGTGCCCTTGCCGCCGGAGACGATGGCTCCGGCGTGGCCCATGCGTTTGCCCGGAGGCGCCGTGCGCCCGGCGATGAAACCCAATACAGGCTTGGTCATATGCTCTTTGACATATTGCGCCGCATCTTCCTCGTCGGTGCCGCCGATCTCGCCGATCATGATGACCGCTTCGGTATCATCGTCGGCCTCGAAAAGCTTGAGGGCATCGACAAAGTTCGTCCCGATGATCGGGTCGCCGCCGATCCCAAGGCATGTCGATTGCCCATATCCGTTGATCGTGAGTTCGTTGACGATCTCATACGTCAGCGTTCCGGACCGCGAGACCACGCCGACATGGCCGGGACGGTGGATATGGCCCGGCATGATGCCGACCTTGGCCTTGCCCGGCGAGATCGCTCCGGGGCAGTTCGGGCCGATCAGCCGGATGCCCGCCCGATTTCCTTCCCAATAAACCTTCATCATATCGAGCGTCGGGATGCCCTCGGTAATGATGATGACGGTCTTGATGCCCGAGCCGATCGACTCCAGCGCGGCATCGGCGGCGAACACGGCCGGGACAAAAATGATCGACGTATTGGCGCCGACTTCTGCGACCGCCTCGGCAACGGTATTGTAAATCGGCCGTTCCAGATAGGACTCGCCGCCCCGCCCGGGCACGACGCCGGCGACGACGTTTGTCCCGTAGTCGATCATCTGCGCCGTATGGAATCGGCCTTCATTGCCCGTTATGCCCTGAACGATCAGGCGGGTGCTGTCGTCAACGATCACACTCATGAGTGGATTCTTTCTCCTTCACGAATCGGCTAACCCCGAGGGGTCGCCCCAGGTCAGGCCGCAGCCTTTGAAAGTTCGACCGCCTTCTTGGCGGCTTCGGACATGGTGTCCACCATGATCAAATCCGTATTGGCCAGCATCTCTCGGGCCTTCTCTTCATTCGTCCCGACGAGCCGCATGACGATTGGAAGCGTCAGGCCGATCTTTTCCTTGGCCTGCAGGATGCCCTCGGCAACGCGGTCGCAGCGGACGATACCGCCGAATATATTGAAAAGGATCACTTTAACCAGAGGGTCGGAAGTCACAATCCGCAGTGCCTCTGCGATCTGCTCCGGCCCTGCGCCGCCGCCTACGTCCAGAAAGTTCGCGGGCGATCCCCCGTAATGCTTGACGATATCCATCGTGCCCATGGCCAGGCCCGCGCCGTTGACGAGGCACCCAATCTCGCCATCGAGCTTGACGTAGTTCACGCGGCTCCGGCGCGCGTCGACTTCGAGCGGTTCGTCTTCACCTTCATCGCGGAGCGCGGGAAGTTCGGGGTGTCGAGCCAGTGCGTTATCGTCGAAATCCATCTTGCCGTCGCAGGCGATGATCTTCTTATCACCGGTCATGACGAGCGGATTGATTTCCGCCAGGGCGCAATCCTTGCCGATGAAAACTTCATACAGCGCCCGCACGGTCTTCGCGAAAGACCGCTGAGCCTCCTTGGGCAAATCAACGAAAAAGGCCGCCTGACGAAGCTGGTAATCGCAAAGGCCCAGCGTCTGATCGATCCCAATTTTGAGAATCTTGTCCGGGTTGGTCGCCGCGACTTCTTCGATGTCGACGCCGCCGGCCGCGGAGATCATCAGCACCGGCAGCTTGCGCGCTCGATCAATCACGATCCCGGCATAGATTTCTCTCTCGATATCGATGCCGCCCTCGACGAGCACCTTGCGCACCGTCGAGCCTTTAATGTCCATGCCCAGGATGGCCTCGGCGTGTCTCTTGACTTTATCGGCCGACTTGGCGAGCTTCACTCCGCCAGCCTTGCCGCGCCCGCCGACGTGGACCTGTGCCTTGACGACAACCGGAAACCCCACCAATTCGGCAGCGATCTCGACGGCCTCGTCGGGGGTCTCGGCGACGCGCCCTGCCGGCGTCTCCATGCCATACTCGCGGAAGATGGCCTTGGCCTGGTATTCGTGAATTTTCATGAGTTTGGGTGTTCCTTGATTGACATCCGGCGCAAGCAAATACGGGTCATGATAAGCGGCCCGGTGCGAATGTCAAGACCGCGCCATCAATCTGAAAGACTCGCCTCCAGAGACGCAGCAACCGCCTCGCGACGGGCCCGACCGGCCCCCATAAAAAAACAGTCCCAGCCAATTCAGCGTTGAATCTTTTCGCCGGCGATGCCATTGGGTGAGTAAGCGTGAGCGGGCTGTGTGCGGGAATCACGTGTGCACGATCGATGCCGGGAGCGACATGCGGATGAAGATTCTTCGAGATGCGAGCGAAATGAGCGGCATAGTCGAGGATGCCCCGGCCGGCAGTGGATCCCGGGCGACGCCCTCCGGCGCATTGGCCCCCTTCTTCGGCAGGCTCGCCGAGGCGCGGCGCAGAGTGCTGATGCTCGATTACGACGGAACACTCGCGCCGTTTGTCGTCGAGCGCGACCGCGCGATTCCCTACCCCGGCGTGCGCGAGATTCTTAACCAAATCTTGCGCGACGCAGCTTGCGATGTCTGGTTGATCTCAGGCCGTTCGATCGCCGATCTGTTGCCACTTATTGATCTGGAATCAACTCCTGGCGTATGGGGAGCGCACGGATGGGAATTTTTGCGTCCCGGCGATGGGGCGGCATCGCAGACCGAGCACGGGAAACTCCCGGCAGACGCGGCCGAGGCCCTGGCTGAAGCCGTCTCCTGGGCCCGCCAATGGGCCTCGGGCCAGAGTCTGAGCGAACGACTTGAAATAAAACATGGGTGCGTCGCGATCCATTGGCGCGGCATGCCAGTGAACCAGATCGACCGCGTCCGTGCCGCGGCAACCGACGCCTGGACTTCGATCCAGAATCAAGCGGCGCTCGAGCTAAAGGGATTCGACGGCGGGCTCGAACTGCGGGTTCCAGGCCGGGATAAGGGCTCTGCCGTCGAATCGGTTCTCGGGCCGGCGCGGGCGCCCAAGGAGCTCGGAGAGGGCGCCCCGGCCGATAAATATTTACAAACCGTTGCGGCCTATCTTGGCGATGACCGGACGGACGAAGATGCGTTCGCCGCGATGCGAGGCCGAGGATTGCGGGCGCTTGTCCGGCCCGAGTACAGAGAGACCGCGGCTGATGTGTGGCTTCATCCGCCCGCCGAATTGCTCGAATTCCTCGAAGCCTGGCGCGCCGCCTGCCAGTGATTTACCGGCAAAGATCCGCGTCATCACAGATCGGAGAGAAGCCATCGCTTTACTTCGTCCTCCGGGCAGCCTAATCTCAGTCGTGCCCCGTGCATCGACCGCCAACTATCTCGCTGACAACCATGTGAGGGTCTAAGAGCCATGCCCTCAAATCGACTCGTCGTCGTCTCCAACCGCCTTCCGGTCATTGTCGAACAGCAAGGCCAGAGCCAACGGCTCCGCGCGAGCACCGGGGGTTTGGTCACCGCGCTTACGCCGGTGATGGAACGCGAGCAGGGCCTGTGGATCGGCTGGCTGGGATACGTGGGGGCGAAGATCGATCCCGCGTTGCTCAAGGATTTCGCGCGCGATCATGCCTATAAGCTTAAACCCGTTTCGCTGACCAACGAGGATGTCGAGGGGTTCTATCATGGATTCTCGAATCGCGCCGTCTGGCCGCTCTTTCACGATCTGATCGGATACTGCCGCTTCGAATTGGAACAATGGAAATCGTATGACGATGTGAACCGGCGCTTCGCCAAATCGGTCTGCGAAGGACTCCGGCCCGGCGATACGATTTGGATTCATGACTATCAATTGATGATGGTCGCGTCGCATCTGAGGCGGATGGGCGTCAGCAATCCGATCATGTTCTTCCTCCACATTCCGTTCCCCTCGGTCGATGTCTTCCGCCGAATGCCGTGGCGCAATGAGCTGATTCGGGGGTTGATGGAATTCGATCTGCTCGGCTTCCAGACCCGGCGCGACCACAAGAATTTCGTCGGCTGCGTCAAAGCCATGGTCCCCGATGTGAAGATCTCCCGAGGTCGCGGCGATACACAAATCGAATATGGGAATCGAACGGTGCGCGCTGGAGATTTTCCGATCAGCATCGACTTCGACGAGTTTGCCGATGCCGCCGCAAGTCATGAGGTGGCCGCCGAAGCCAAACTTTTCCACACTCAATTCAGCGCGAAGAAACTGGCTCTCGGGATTGATCGGCTCGATTACACCAAGGGAATCCCGCACCGCTTCCTGGCTTTCGAGCGCGCCCTTGAGAAGTACCCTGAGCTTCGCGGGAACCTCTCTCTATTTCAAGTCGTTGTCCCCAGCCGGACCCATGTGCAGGACTATCAGGATCTCAAGGGCGAACTGGATCGGCTGGTCGGGAGAATCAACGGCTGGTTTGCCCAAACCAGTTTTCGCACGAGGCGCTGGATTCCCATTCATTACATGTATGGCAGGTTGGATCGGACCCAACTGCTGGCGTGTTATCGCGCGTGCGATATCGCGCTGATCACGCCGTTGCGCGATGGGATGAATCTGGTCGCAAAGGAATACTGCGCCAGCCAGATCGACGGCAAGGGCGTGCTCATCCTCAGCGAGTTTGCCGGCACGGCGGATCAATTGGGCAAGGGATCGATCATCATCAATCCTTACGATCGCGAGAAATCCGCCGATGCCATTCATGAAGCCTACAAGATGAGCCTGGCCGAGCGGCGCAAGCGCATGAAACTGCTTCGAAGCGAGGTCCGCCGCAAGGACGTTCATCAATGGGTGAAGTGGTTCTTCGAGGCGGCGGGGTATTCGCAGCAGGCGGACAGCGACAGAAAATCGTCATTGGCTTCGTTGAAGGCTAAGTAATGGCGACGCGAAGCGGGCGCAGAAAGCTCTTTGCCGTGGCTCTTGCTCCTCTGCTGGTCGCGGTTGTCGTTTTGCTCGGCATTGCCGGCGAGCTTTCCGTTCGCTTCGCGTCCGAAGGATCGCTGCGGCTCGAGCCGACGGTCTTCATTCCGGATTCCGAATTGATCTACCGGCTCAACCCGATTCATCCCGATAGCTTGGGCGGATTCAGGGGCGGGCTCGATGAAAACCCGGCCGGAGCCGAACTAGACAGCTCGCCCGGGAACGACCTCCTTGTCGTCTGCATGGGAGGTTCAACGACTTATGGCCACGGCGTGGAGGTCGAGCAAGCATGGCCGGCATTCCTCTCGAAAGCCCTGGCAGAGCGCGGCCTCGAAGCGCGAGTCGTGAACGCGGCCGTGCCGGGTCACGGAACAGGCCAGCACCTGACCCGGTACCCCCGCGAGATCGCGCCTCTCATGCCGGACTTGGTCGTGATCTATGCTGGATGGAACCGAACCGGTGCTGCGTTCGACCCCGAGGAGTGGGTGCCGCCGGGGCTCGCCCGTCCCGGAGACGGCATGATTGAAAAATTGCTCAAGGCGCTCGGGCAACATTCACTGCTCGTCCGAAAGGTCGCCCACCGCGTCTATTCGCGCAAGCTCGCCGCCGAAGACCCGAAATGGTCTCCCGATCCGCTTCGGGTGGATTACCGAGAACAACTCGAACGCCTTGTGCGCATGATTTCCGAAGAAGGGACGAAGGTCGCGCTCGTCGTCTATCCGGCCTTTCTGTATCCGGGAATTCCCGACTCCGAGATCGAGGTCTTTGCTGGGCAGTTCTTCAATGGCCGGTCCTATGACCCACGTATGCAAGAAGAGGTTCAATCCAAGCACACCGCGATCCGCGAGACCGCCGTGGCCACGGGCGCATGGCTCGTCGATGTTTCGAACGAGCTCGCGACGATTCGCGGAGAAGCTCGCCATCGATTGTTTCTCGATGAACTTCACATGAGCGTCGAGGGCAATCGTGTGACTGGCGCCGCCATCGCTGAGGCTCTGGCTCCGCGCATCGAAGCGGACGCTTCTCTTGCGCGCTGATCACGGCTCAATGAATCGTGAAATGCGAAAGCTCGACCGGCACTCCCAGCGGGGAGTTTTCCGAGTCGCGGAACCCGGTTTTCATGTTATTCAGCGTAATGCACTGCGCGGGAGTCAGTGAATCGCAGGCCCACGATCCGGAGCCCTCGAACTCGAACCAGCCGACGAGGCCCGGCTCTGATCCCCCGACCGCCTTGAACCAATCGCCTGCGACTTCGGCGGGGCCCTTGGCCCGGGACCAGAAACGCATCTCGTCGATCAATCCTTTGTAATCCTCGTATTGACTCAGTATGCCGATCGCTGCCTGCTTCTCCGCGCCCCAGAACCAGCCTTCCTGGGTCGCTGGATATCCGGGCCACGCGTCCCACCACACTCGCATATCCGTGCGCTGCGCGACGGTTACCGAATCGATCAGCACGCCGTCGATCCAGAGTTCCAGATCGGCATCGGTCGAGCCGGACCAGCGCCGGACTAGCGTAAGCTGATGCCAGGCGCCATCGAGAAGATTCGGCCCGGAGGATGCGGGCGAAGCCTGGACCGAATGGACGTCGCCGAGCCCCGGGCTTACGCCATCGCCGAAAAGCCAGCGGACGCGACCCGATCCATAGAACTGCAGAGCGAACGTCCCGTTCTGAAACGTGCTATTATTGAAACCATCGAGCAGAAAATTGCCCTCGAACCACCAGTTGCCGGCACTGAGCGGCGTGATATCCGCGTCGGTCCAGTTATTGATGACGTCCGAGCCGCCGCCCTGAGTCGGCCCGATAGGGAATGATTCGTCCGCCTTGAGCCACAGCTCGAACGTAAACTCCCCGTCGCCGAACCCCGCAGGAATGTTCAACTGCCTTCCGAAGTCGTAGTCGTTTGCCCCGTTGACATAGAAGCCAAGCGACGCGGCTCGGACCGCCGGCGGGCGCATCGCCCCACTCGCCGCGAGAAATCCAAGCGTAATCCACAACGCCAGGCGCGCAGGGCGTCGCTTACGCAGCCGGTGATTGATTCCACTGAGACTGCGGTTCATTCGTACTCCCGCCAGGCGTCGAGTTCGGCGCCGTTGGTCGCGATGGAATTGATCGGGGAATTCTCCGCGGCTCGAAAGCCCGCCTGCGGATTGATGATCGACATGCACAATGCCGGGTCCAGCGAATCACAAGTCGAAGTGCCTGCATCTTCGAATCGATAAACGGCGAGAAGCCCCGGTTCATCCCCGAGCAGCGGGACTGCGAAATCATTCATGATTTCAGATGGCGACCGCGCGATGGACCAGAAGTGCAATTCATCCAGAAGGCCTTTATAATCTTCATATTGGCTCAGAACGCCGATCGCGGCCTGTTTCTCCGCGCCCCAGAACCAGCCTTCCTGACCTGCGGGAAATCCGGACCAGGCATTCCACCAGAGGCGCATGTCCGTGCGCGCCGTCGTCGTTTGGGAGTCGATCAGCGCGCCGTCTATCCAGAGCTCGAGATCGGCATCGGTGGCGCCGGACCAGCGCCGCACGAGCGTGAGCTGGTGCCATTGGCCGTCAAGCAGATTGGGGCCGCTGGAGGCTGGGAAAGCCTGGACCGAGCGCACCTCGCCAAGCCCGGGGCTCACGCCATCGCCGAAGAGCCATCGCACCCGGCCACCGCCATAGAACTGCAACGCAAAAGTGCCGTTCTCGAACGCGGAGTTGTTGAAGCCATCGAGAAGGAAATTGCCTTCGAACCACCAATCGCCCGCGCTAAGCGGCGTGTTGTCCGCGTTGCTCCAGTTGGTCAGCTTGCCCGAGCCGCTCGTCGAGCCAATGGGAAACGAGTCGTCGGGCTTGATCCAAAGTTCGAGCGTGAACTCGCCGGTGCCGAACCCCGCGGGAATCGCGACCTGCTGCGCGTAATCGTGTTGGTTGGGATCGTTGACGAAAAAGGCGAGAGAGTTGGAAGACGCGAATTCAGCGGGCGCCAGAATCCCACAGATCAGCCCGAACCCAAAACGAGTTCGCTTGAGCAGGCTCCCCGGCGTGTTCGCCGCGCGCTCGCGCTGGTGACGGATATAAGACATAAACTTGACCCAATAGACCCTTGCGGCCCGACAATTTCACCCCGGCTCACTAGGATACCGCATCCGGGGGACCGGCGAAAGTCGATACGGGCGGCCGATGGGGCCCGTCGGGTCACGTCAGCCGAGCAGGCTCGTTCACGCATCCGCGAATTCCCGAATGCAAGTAGGTCTATATATTATCTGCGGCGGAACCTCAGTGAATTCATGCCCGGACCTTGAAAAACCGAAGTCATCCGCATAATCTCCGGGGGGGGAGGGAGGCGGATCGCGGCGAACGGGCCGCTCACGTTTTCAAAGCCCCGTATTCCCTGGCGGCCCCATTCGTCATGCAAGAAACCTGGTTGATTCTACAGACCTTCAGTTTTCCGTCGGATGCCGTCGATATCATCCTGGTGGCGATTCCTTTCTACGTGGTCTTTCGGCTGCTGCGCGAATCGCGCTCTTCGTTCGCGCTTTGGGGGATCATCCTCACGCTGATTTTTTCCGTCCTGCTTTACCTACTGGCACGTCTGGCCGATCTCCAGGCCACGCAATTGATCTATGAACGCTTCTGGATCATCGTTCTTCTGGTATTCCTGATTATCTTCCAGACGGAACTGCGCATGGGGATGACCGATATCGGGCGGCTGGGAATATTCCGGGCCTTCTTTCCGCAAAAGGATCACGTCATCGGAGAGATCATCGAGGCCGTCGGAGAGATGGCAAAGTCACGAACCGGCGCGCTGATCGCCTTTGAGCGGCGCAATACGCTGAAGCCATACACGGGAACCGGAACGATCCTGGACTCGATGATTTCGGCCGGAGCCGTGCGCTCGGTCTTCAACATGCAATCTCCGCTACACGACGGCGCTTTGATCGTGGCGAGCAATCGGCTTCTCGCCGCTTCATGCATCCTGCCACTAGCCGAATCCACGACGCTGAGTAAGGATCTGGGCACGCGCCATCGCGCGGCGATTGGCCTGAGCGAAAAGACCGATGCCGTCGTGATTGTCATCTCCGAAGAGACCGGAACCATATCGCTCTCGACCCGGGGGCAACTTGAGCGGCACCTCACGCCCGATGATTTGCGCAAACTTCTAGAGCGCGAGTTAAACCTCGCGCCCGATGAAGAGGAGGCGGACTGAACACAAAGATGGAAAAGTTCAAATCCGATTTCCCACTGGCAGGCGCGGCGTTGGTCGTCTCGTTCATTATCTGGGTCATGGCACGTCAGGGATCTCTGGAGACCGATCGCGTCATCGTCGGCGTGGAGCTGGATCGTGAGATGCCGTCCAATATCGAGATCGATTGGTCGCCGCGCCAGCTCCCGATAGTTGTCAGTTTCCCCCAAAGCCAGCGCGGACGCATCGTGCCGCAGGCTTTTTATGTCCAACTCGATACCGAATCGGTGTTGGGCAATGACCCCATACTCTATGGCGGAGTCGAACAATCCACCGAGCACACTGCGGAGGTGACGCTCGATCACGTTCATACTCGCGACCTCCCCCAGTCCGTGCGTGTTACCAATATCGGCCCTCCACGCACGATTACGATAGAGGCCCGCCTACTGACGCAGCGCGTAAAAATTCAGGCGAGCACCAAGGGCACGCTGCCTGCCGAATTCCAGCTGCGCGGCGAGATCCGAGTGCAACCGGCCGAAGCTCTCGTGACTGCCCCTTATTCGGTCCTCCAGGAATTGAGCGAAATCCATCCTACGCTCCGGACGACCCCGATTGATCTGGCGGGAAGAACCACGGACTTTATCGAGTTCGCGCAGCTGGAGCTCCCCTCTGGGGTACGACTGATCGAGCCAGCCGGGCCACGAGTCGAAGTGCTCGTCAAAGTGAAGGAAAAAGAGATATCGCGAGTGATACGCAATGTGCCGGTCCGTCTCTTTGTCGTCGCTCCAGGCGTTCGGGCCGTGGTCACGCCGGCCGAAGTCGCCGTGCGCGTGAAGGGGGCCATTTCCAAAGCGTATGAGCTGGACGAGACTGCTTTTGTCTTCGCCCCCTCTCAACCAGTCCCCGAGCAGCCCGGCACGTTCCAGGTCGTCGTGCTTGAGGCCGTGTTCAGCGAGACGGTCGACCGTGAAATTCGCGAGGGGCTTGAGATCGAATACGTCGAGCCTGCGACGGTCACGCTCGAATTTGTCGAGGCCGAACCGGAACCTTCTGTCGAGCCCGAAGGTTGATGGCGCGACGAACGGAGAGGTACTGATGACAACGCTTTGCGTGAACGTCGATCACGTCGCAACGCTACGACAAGCGCGCGGGGGACAAGAACCGGACCCCGTCCTCGCGGCCATGCAGTGCGAGATTGCAGGCTCGACGGGCGTCACCGTGCATCTGCGCGAGGACCGGCGCCATATTCAGGATCGCGACGTGCGGCTTATCCGCGAGGTCGTGCGCGGGCATCTGAATCTGGAGATGGCGGCGACCGAGAAAATGGTGGATTTCGCGCTGGACGTCAAACCGGAGATCGCAACGCTTGTGCCGGAAAAACGAGAAGAGCTGACGACTGAAGGCGGGTTGGATGTCGTCGGCGGCGGCGCACGGCTGACCAAGGCCGTAGAACGGCTCAAAGCCGGCGGCATCACCGTGAGTCTTTTCATCGATGCGGATGCAGACCAGATTAGAGGCAGTAAGAAATCGGGCGCGACCGAAGTCGAGCTTCATACGGGCCCTTATGCGGAGGCTCGAACGACAACCGATATCGAAAGGCAGCTTGAAATTTTGCGTCGGGAATCCAAACTGGTCCGCGAATTGGGTCTCGTGCTCAATGCCGGCCACGGCCTGAATTATCTAAACGTCCAGGCCGTCGCCGCAATCGAAGGGATGCGCGAGCTCAACGTCGGACACTCGATCATCAGCCGGGCGGTCTTTAGCGGCCTGCCGGCGGCCGTCGAGGAAATGAATCGGTTGATCCGCGAGGCCAACACCCATCTCCAAACATGAAATTAGCCTGAATCCATGAATATCTGCTTTCTCTGCGCCGATCCCGGCGTTCCTGTCTTCGGCCGTAAAGGCTGCTCGACACACGTGCGCGAGACCTGCCTGACGCTGATCCACCTCGGTCACGATGTGCGGCTGGTCTGCAGCAATGTCGAGGGCGACGACGCGGATCGAGCAAATCTGACCGTGGTAGAGGTCACGCCGCTGCGCTCGAAGAAACTGGGCTTCGACCTGCGTCATGTGCTGGTTGATCGCAGGATGCACAAAGCGGCCGAGGGCCTGTTCCGCCAGTGGCGCCCCGATGCAATATATGAACGCTACTCGCTCTACTCACAGACCGGCATCCGCCTGGCGCGCAAGTATCGGCTGCCGCACCTGATGGAAATCAACGCGTTCATGACCCATGAGCAGAAGAACCGAATCAAATTGATGCCTTGGGCGCGTTCGGTGGAACGGCGCATCTTCGAGCGAGCGCGCCATGTCGTCGTTGTCTCAGAGCCACTTCGCGAAGAGGTTGCGAAATTTCGTGGGGGCGCAGAGACGATCACTCGAATGCCGATGGCCGTCGATCTGAGTCGATTCAGCCCGGACATTGACGGCACGGAAGTTCGCACGCGGCTCGGGCTCGACGGGCGATTCGTGATCGGGTATGTGGGAACCCTGACCGGGTGGCACGGAATCAAGTTGCTGTATGATCTGGCGCGACGCCTCGAAGGCCTGGGGATGGAGAATTTCACGATCCTGGTCGTAGGTGGTGACGACAAACGAGTCGCGGATAACCGCCGCCGGGTCGCCGAAGAAGGCTTCTCGGGAAAGATGAAATTCATCGGGCCTGTTCCCCACCGCGATGTCCCCTCGCACATCCGCGCGATGGACGTCGCCCTCGTGCCCGACACGACTTATTGGTCCTCGCCCGCAAAGTTATTCGAATACCAGGGTTGCGGCATTCCCGTTCTGGCGCCTCGATACCCTGCCATCGAAGCCGCGATGGACCACCGGCGCGAAGGATGGCTCTTCACGCCGTGCGACGTCGAAGAGATGGCCAGGGGGGCCTACGAACTGCATAAGGATCCCGAAGCGCGGCGCGAGATCGGAGCCCGGGCAAGGGAACGCGCAGCACAGGATCACTCGTGGGAGAGTTTAGGGCAGAACGTGACGCGCATTCTTGAAGAGCAGGCGTCTGATCTTGGCCGGGGTGGATCTCCGCCCGGGGCCTCGCTTCCGCAATAGTATCGCCGGACGCTCCCTTAGCGGACATTGGGTGGGTTGGCGGGCGGCGAACCTGAGCCGTCGCTCGATTCGCCCGATCGCGCAATAAACTCTCTCTCCATGTCAACGCGCCCAAGTTCGCGAGCGGCCCGAGCGCCTTCAAGCAGGATTTCGGTCTTCGCGCCTCCCAGGCGCAGATACGTCGCGGCCGCGTCCAGAACCTCGGCGGGATCACGTTGCGCCGTGCCGAGGACGACGCGACGGGCATGAAGTTCGGGGTCGACCGGTTGGCGCTCGAGGGCAAGATCCATCAGATCGACGGCGAGATCGAGCTCCGCGTTTTTCAGCGCAAGATCGAGCGCGCTATAGGACTGACCGTACAGGAGATCGACCTGCCCCGGCCTCATCAACCAAAGCGCCCCAGCTCCCTCAATCTGCCCGCGCACGTCGCCCGCCTGCTGCGAGGACAGACGGAAGTAACGGGCGATGCCGAAATTGTCGGGATACAGCTCCATGCCCCGCGCAAACATGTTCCGGGCAAGTTCAAAATCCCCCGCATCGAAATAGGTTTCGCCCAGCCGCTGTATGACCTCGGGCTTGCGCGAAAGCTCAGACATGCGCGTGAAGTGTTTGCGCGAAAGTTCCCGATACGATGCAACTTCTTCACGCAAATGGGCGGCTTCTTCAACTTGGTCGTCCCCGAGGCCCTCAAGAGCAGAAGCCGAATTTCCGGACAGGCGAAAATAAATGACGCCCAGATTATAGGGCAGCTCGGCGTAATCGGGTGATAGGGTTTCCAGCGCCACATATGCGTTGAGTGACTGCGCCAGGTTTTCCTCGCTTCGCTCGGGCAGCAGATTGGCCAGCAGGTTATGAAGCGATCCAAGCTGATAATAAGCTGAAAGGTGATAAGGATCGGCCTTGATGGCATTCTCAAAGTTCGATATCGAAGCCTCAAAGACGCCACGCAGCCGGGCAATTTCAGCCGGATCTGCCTTGTGTTTCTTGAGAATGATCTCCATCGCGGCGGGTCGATAGGATTCGAATGCCTGTTTGCCCCGGTTATAGAAGACTGAACTTCGCCAGGATATCGAGCCCTGATTCAAGCACAAGATCAGCGCGATCGCGCCGACGCAGAGGGCGGCGTAACCGATTCGCGTGCGGCCGCTTGTATATGCTTCGGGCCGTGCCGGGCGCGTCACCGGCGCTCCGCTCGCCTCGCCCTGGCGCACCAGGCCCGCCGTAAAGCCCAGCATGGTCCACAAGCCAACGGCGCCGATCGGCCATTGGGCGTTTGGGCTGGTCAGATTGCTGCCGAACATTCCGAACAACCCGCACGTGGCGCCGATGAGCATCAGGCGCAACTCGGGACGCTCGGTTATAAAGATCATTCGTAAAGCAAGGACGGCAAGCGAGCCGGCGAAGGCAAGGTATGCCGCCATGCCGAGGACGCCTGTCTCGCTCAGGATATCCAAAAAGTAGTTATGCGCGAAAATGGTGACATTCGAGATTTCGTGCTCAAAGTAATCGGCGCTCCGAAACCGGGGGAAATACAGGCGAAACGTCCCGGGCCCCGATCCCAAAACCGGGAACTCGCGGAAGATATCCAGGGCGCCGCTGAAGATGATTCGGCGCGAGGCGAAGGAATACGAAAGCGTCTTGAGCTGCGAGAGAAGCGACGGCGAATTCACGAAGGCCAATACGCTGAAAAACATGGCCGTCCCTCCACCCCACGCTGCCAGGTATGGGCCGCGAACCGGACTGCGGCGGACCGCCATCGCATACAGGCCGATGAAAAGCGCAATTTGAACCACGGCGATGATGTATTCGCCTTTTGATTTGCACAGAAAGATCGACGCGAGCGAGAGAAATATGGTCGCAAGGCCGACCGATCGCATCAGCCATCCGCGTGAGGTCAGCGCAAGAACGGCGAGCAGCGGCAGATACAAAAGGCAGAAGGCCGCATAGAAATCGCGGTTCAGGATCGTCGACATGAGCCGCGTCGTCGTATCCACCTTGAACGTATAGAGCATGTGCTGCAAAGCCGACGGCGAGGGGCCGACATGGGTTCCATACACGCTGTCGTAAAGGCCGCTGAGGATACTCTCCCCGGATTTGAAAACGTCGTATTGAATGAATCCGAACAGATTGACGATCAGCACCATGACGCCGAAAAACATCAGGGCAACCCGGGCGATCCGGGGGCGTGCTCCGAGCGACATCCCGGACAGGAAGAATCCCGCGCCGGCGAAATAAAACAGAACGCGGCTCCGCCCGGCCCACGAGAACTCCGAACCCATCATGGAGACGATCGTGATAGCGAGGTATGCGACCAGGCCGAAACCCACGGCGCGATGCGGCGTCGGAATCCAACCCCTGATCATCGAATTCAGCGCGACCAGACCGAGCACGGGCCCGAACCACAGAAATAACGTCATCTTGATATCGTCGAGGTTATAAGTCGTTGACGCCATCGCGAGGACGATCAACCCCAGACACGCCATGTGCGACGCGGGGGAAAGCCACGCGCCAACGGGCGGCGTAAAGAATTTGGCCTCGGGACCTGACTCCGAAGGTGCGTCCATCGCCTTGCTTGAGTTCTCTCGCCTTCGGGCCATGTCTAATCGAACTCGCTTTGCATAGTCTGCATCGGAAATTCAGAGCGGAGCTGGACGAGCATACGTTCGAAGCTTTCAAGCGCATGCGGCATCAACCAGCACTCAATAATGCCCTTGGCCTCGTCGAGCGTTCGGACAAGGCCAATGCCTTCGTAGGTCTCGACGAGACTGCTCAAATAGGCAATCTGCGTCGCGGGAATGCGAAAAACACGGATCAATGGCTCGGCGCCTTGGTATTGTGGGAGTTTGTTGTAGTCCAAAAGTTTGTATGGAGCCTTGACTCAAGATGCGGCATGCAAGGGTAATACTTTGCCGCTCGGAGTGGAAGGTTGATATGCTGCCGCCGTGCCGGCCTCCCCCGGGGATGCAGAGAGCGAACGATGTCCGAACCTAAAGAACGTCCCATAACACTTGCGATTACCGAGGGCGACCCCTCGGGCATCGGTCCCGAAGTCGTGCGTGGCGCGCTCGAAGCGTGGCCCCGGCCTGCGGACTGCCGTGTCATCGTTTTTGGATTCGCCGAGCATTTGAAGCCCCCGAGAGGGAACTGGCTCGACCTCGATCGCGGGTCAGAGCATTACGACGCCGGATATGCAACCGCGATACCGGATAAACCCGGGCTCTATTTCCTGCGCCCGGGCGGGCCCGAACTCGATATTGCCGTTCGGCCCGGGAGCGGTTCGCAAGCCGGAGCTCGCTCGGCAATGGAATCGATCGAGCGGGCGGTCGGGGCCGCGATCGCGGGGGAAGCCGAAGCGATCTGTACGGCGCCCATTCATAAATCGACTTTGCGTTCGGCCGGATTCGAACATCCCGGGCACACCGAACTGCTCGCCGAGCGAAGCGGCACGATCGACTATGCCATGATGCTCGAAGGCGGCGGCCTGCGCGTCGCGCTGGCGACGATCCACGTGCCGCTCGCCAGCGTCCCGCGCCTGCTGAACCGCCCCGAGCTCGTCCGGATCATCAAGTTACTCGATAGGTCTCTAATGGATTTCGGCGTGAACCCCGAAGCTGGCAGGCCGCGAATCGCCGTGGCGGGGCTCAACCCGCACGCCGGCGAAGGCGGACTCCTAGGCGATGAAGAGACTCGTATCATCACGCCTGCCATTGAAGAGGCGCGTGCCGGGGGCGTCGACGCACGGGGGCCGTTGGCGGCGGATACGATTTTCCATCGAGCGCGCGCCGGCGAGTTCGATGTCGTCCTCGCGATGTATCACGATCAG
>JAJFLK010000208.1 GCA_021772735.1 Candidatus Sumerlaeota bacterium
TTGCGCCCGACACCCGGACGCCCGAATAGGACTTCCTGCGCGGGCGCCTGGGCGGACGTCAGCGCGAGCGCGACCGCCCACACGACTCCCGCCACAAAGAGGCGAGGGCCGGGAGAAGCGATTGTCGAGACGCCGATGCCCGACGCGGCCGAGTGTTTCCGAAGCGGGAGCAAAGCTGTCCGAGTTCCTCCTTGAGCCGGGCGAATGGGTAGCCTCACGCCGACGGCTTCCCCTCCGCGGCGCCTCAGGCGCCGGCCCACCATGGCGAATGCTTCATATAGCGTAGCCGAAATCATGGCAAGACTTATTGTCCCGCCACGCTCGAGGTCGGCTCGGTCGCGCGCATTGCGATCGAGAGGGGCTCGTCATGATGGTCGAGGATCTGCACACGTTCCAGAGAAATGATCTTGCTCAGCGCCTGATAAAACGGCGAACAGAAGAAGACTCGACGCTTGGCGAGCTTACGAACGGCCCAGCCGCGCCCGCCGGCGGAGCCGTTCAGATCGATTGCCGTCGTGCCGGCAAATTCCCGGGCCAGCCGGTCCAGCCGAGAAACGGTCTCCTTATTCTCATCCTCCAGATCGAGCCTGATACGGCCGATACGCTCGGACTGCGCTTCAATATCTTCCAAAAGCCAGAGGCCGTCGGCCTCAATCCGGAGGTAGCCTTCGGCGTCGGTTACCTGCCCCATTACGAAGACTTCTTCTTGCGTCCGAGGGTCGCCGTGGGCCAGACGCCCGGCTTCGGCCGAGAGCCAAACCGCGACCCCCTCCAGATCGATAACGGTCCCACGCTCCTCACCGATCAGCGGCCCCTCTTCTTCGATGTGATGGATGACGCCGGCGAGCCGAACCTGCCTTCCGACGAGCCGAGCGTTGATCGCGTCCGGGTCCAGCGGATTAAGGCAACGCAAGGTCTCGGGGTAGCGTTCCAGGGGATCGATGGAAATCTCGAAGCCCAGGGCTTCAGCCTCGCCGCGGGCGGTCTCAAGCCAGTCCCATTCGGGCACGCCTTCCGCCTCGTTTGCTTCAGATTCCAGATCCGGTTCGGGGTCCTTGACCGGCTCAAACGATTCAGAATCGAATAAGGTAAACTGACCGGAGCCGCTCTCCTCAGCCGACGGGCCGGCGGCCGAAGATCTGCGCTGGAGCCTGGAGGCTTCAATCGACATCGCGGCCCGGCTCGAAGCGAATCCATCGAAGGCTCCCGCCGCGATGAGGTTCTGCAAGAGGCGATGGTTGATGATCCGAGGCGACATGCGTTCGCAGAAATCGGTCAACGTGTTGAACCGGCCGCTCCGACGAACGCGCTTGATCTCGTCCCATGCCTTTTGACCGAGGCGCCGGATCATCCGAAGGCCGAGCCTCACATGGCCGCCCTGGACCGCGCACATCGCCGAGCTGAGGTTGATATCGGGCGGTAAAATCTCAATCCCGGCACGGCGCACAGCCCGGACGAGCGGGACGATTCCATCGCCGGTCTCCGCGGCCGAACTGAGCGCGCCGGCAAAGAACGCGTGCGGAAAATGCGTTTTCAGATACGCGCACCGATAGGACAACAAGACGTCGGGCAGCTCGTCGATCAGTTCCCGGGGCCGCTCGGTCGCACGGCCAGAAGCCGCCTCGGTTTTGACACTTAGAAGTTTGAGGATGGTCTCGGGGCGGCGCCGGCGAAGCAGCGCTTTCATCGTGATGCTTTGCAACGGTGGAATGCCGATCGTATCTCCGCGCGCGATGAGATCGAACGTGGGCCGATCGTCAAGATCGATCTGGGCCAGGGCGAATTCCGGCGAACGCTCGCGGGCGGCAAGCCGAGAGCGATCCAGCAGGTTCAGCAAATGATGAGGAGCAAATTCCAGTCGCGGCGCCCCCATGGCGTCGATGGCGTCTTCGCCGATATCGGTCAGTGGGGGCTCGCCCGGCGCGTTCAAAGTCGGGATGATTTGCTCGAGCGGCTCCGAACTGATCGTCCACTTGCCTGGCGCGGCGACAATGCCACGAGGACGAGGCGCCAGGTGAGTCGCCAGGTCGGCAAGAAATGCGGGATCACGCCACCGACGTGATCGCCCTTCCTCTTCCAGGCGTCGAAGCGATTGCAGAGCGCCTGCGCCGCGTCGAGTCGAGGTTTCCTTATAGGCCTGCTTGCGTTCTTCATCGATCATCTTCGCCCAATCGGCCAGCTCGCCGAGCAATTCCCTGCGCCGGACTTCAGTTCGACGCCCGATCCGCGCGACGTGGCGCTCGCCAAAGGTCGCCCGGAGCCACGAGATCAGCTCGGGCGCCTCGCTGCTCGGTATCTCCACGCGCAGTGGGGGGTAAGATTCCGAATCGTCGGCAAGCGGGCGGCTCGTCAGGCGATACTGCACCGGATCGATGGCGGTGATCCCGAGGCAATACGCCAGAAGCGAAGAAACGACACTGCCGCGCCCGACGCCCCGAGAGACGCCGCGCTCGTCCAGGTGCCGGGCGATCTCGCGATACAAAAGCAGGTAAGGCGCGAGGTCGCGAGCCTTGACCTGCTCGAACTCGGCATTGATTCGCTGCTTGAGACCGGAGTTGATTTCGCCGTATCGGCGGGTCGCACCCTTGATGACGAGATCGAAGAGCCATGAATTGGCGTCGAACCCGCGCTCGAAATCCGGCAGCGGCATGATCCGGCGCGTGACGACCGGACGCCAGACACAGCGCCTGGCTAGCTCGCCGGTCTCGTGAAGGGCATCCTCATCGTCTGCAAATCGACTGGCGATCTCGGCCTCTGCGAATATAGCCCGCAACGAAGTCGTATCCCTGGGTGGCTTCCATCCACGCGAAGGCGGCCCCCCGGCGTGGGCCAGGAATTGGGCAGCCGGCGCCTCGGCGGGCTCGGCGTAATGGACGACCGGCGCCGCGATCGCCTTGACGTGGATGAATGCCGCGACACGGCGAAGCATGGGAGCGATCTCAGGCTCGTCGGTAAAGTCATCCGTCCCAATCAGCAGCCGCTCCCCGAAGGCCTCAAGCGCCAGCGTCAGGAATTCTTCGGTCCCGCGCTTGTTCTTGAGCCGGATCAGCTCGGCGAGTTCTCCATCGGGCGGGACCACAAGACGCAGGCCCGTCGAGCGCGCGCGCAGGCTGAGCTTGGTTCGAGTCGGAGCGTCGCCGGCACCGGTCGCCGAGGCCCCGGTCTCGTCTTTGGGTGTGAGCAGCCGGACCATGTTGCGATGGCCTTGCTCGGATTCGATCAGGAAATCAAGCGGAAACCGGCGATGAGTCAGGACAAGCCCCTCGACCTCGATCCGGCATCCGAAGACCGGACGGATGCCCTGCGCACGACAGACCGAATCGAATTCGTGAAACCCGCCCATCGTGCCGACATCGCACAGCCCAAGCGTGGCGTATCCGAGCGCGCGGGCGCGCCGCACCAGATCTGCGCACGAAGTGACACCCAACGGGCTGAAGTGAGAACGGCAAAATAGCGGGACGAAAGCCATGGCGGGGTGCAGCCAAACAGCGGGAACGGGTTGAGCGCCAACGACGATGGCGTCAGCAGGTTATGGGCAAACAGAACAGCAAATCACGGACTTAAAGCACGAACGGATCAAACCAGATCCGGAAGGGCTTCCGCCAAGCGTGACACCGATATGAACATGCACGCTCGCGGGCGCATCGGCAACCGGAAAGGGCGTCGTGACATCGACAAATCGAGGGCCAAGGTCGTCGGGAGAGATCGCAACTAGTCAATATCGAGCCACATGCGATCGTAAAAAGATTCAAAACCCATCGTGCGCCAGAACTCGGCGGCCGGTGTGTTGCGAGTATAAACTTGAAGCTGGATGCTCGTGATTCCACGTTCGGCGAGCCAGGAACGGACATCATCGAGCAAAGCCTGCCCGACGCCCCGGCGGCGGAAGTCCTCGGCGACGGCCAGGTCCGAGAGGTAGCCGTATTGGGGCGGGAGAAACATCGGCAGGTTTCGGTTGATCGTCATCAGGCAAAATCCCACGACGCGGGGCTCGTGCTCGGGCGCATCGGCGACGACCAGGCGCGATTCCTCATTGCGAAGGTGATAGCCGAGATAGGCCCGGTATGCCGCGTCAGCCCCATCGGCAAGACGGATGTGACGATCAAAGACCTCGTGATCGCGCATCATGAAATCCCATAGCTCAAGGATCGCCGGCAAGTCTTCACCAATTGCCTGACGTAGCTGAAATTCGCGCTCGGACATTGAACTCGCCCCGGACCGTCTCGCCGAAAGATATCTATCCACCACTCCGATTGTGCCAAGGCCTGAGCCAAATGCCAACGCCCGAAAAGATCGGAAGTAGGATCAGGGAAGTCAATCGCCCGGCCAGGCGAGGCCTTTGGCTTCGAAGACTGATTTGTAAACTCCGCGCTGGAGTTCGATGACGCGGCGTTCATCGAATACCGATTCGGCGCGCTCGCGTCCGGCCCGGCCCATCGCACGGCGCAGCGCTTCATCGCCCACGAGTCGGCCAATCTTTTCGGCCAGCGCGGCCGGATCGCGCACGGGGACGAGGAAGCCGGTTTCGCCATCGACGACTTCCTCTCTGCAACCTCGGATGTCCGTAGCGACGACAGGCAAGCGCGAAGCCATCGCCTCGATGATCGATCTCGGCATGCCCTCGCGCCACGAAGGCAGGACGAACACATCGCTCGCGGCCAGCAGACGAGGCACGTCGCCGCGCAATCCTGCAAAAACGATCGAACCCGTGAGGCCGCGACGTTCGATCTCGGCCCGGAGCAATGCTTCGGGATTTTCGCGATCGCTAGCCAGCGCTTCGCCGATGAAAAGCGCGCGCGCGCCGGGATGATGCCGGACGACATCGGCCCAGGCCTCGACAAATTCAAAGTATCCTTTCTCGCGCACAAGACGGCCCATCATAGTGATGATAGGGCCGGGGGCACTCTCGGCATCATTCGCTTCATTGCCGGCCCCGAACCCGAAATCAATACCGAGCTCGCGCAAAACCTCGCGGCGCCCGGCCTCGCCGATCAATTGCGGGCCGAAACTTCCCAGATCAACCCCATTGCCGATGGCCCGGGCTCCATCGGCCGGAGCGATTCCCTCTTCGATCGCGGTGGCGCAATCCTCGGCGCTCTGCGTCATCAGGTAATCCGCATGCCGCTGCGCTCGGCGCTCCAGGCCGATGTGCATCCGACGTTTCCACGCCGGCATCGCATCGTGGAAATAAAAGCCGTGCGCAGTGTAAAGGACGGCGGGCACTCCGGCTCGGCGGGCGGCCGGACGCCCAATCAGCGCGGCGACGGGAGTGTGAAGATGAACGGCGTCGAATTTGCGGGCGCGAAACAATTTGCCGAAGGCTCGCCAAGCTCGCGCGTGCGCCAGAGGATTCATGCTCCGCTCAATGGGGATCTCGTGCCAGGCGAAGCCCTCGGCCTCAATCTCGGCGATGGCGGGCCCGCGCGAACAGGCGAACTCCACACGGAAGCCCCACTCGCGTTGCGCCCGCATCAGTGGTGCCAGGAAGTGGAGGACGGTGAAATCGACCGCGCAGACTTGCAGGACGCGAGGTGGAGAAGGATCGATCATCGCGGGGGATTATCGCCAGATCGGCGCGCATATGGCGCGGACGCAGATTGGAAACAGCCGTGCGACGCCACGATATCAAGGCGCGACGGCATCAGGGAATGATAGATGTCGAGATCAGGGCCAACCCCTTCGGGAAAGCTTCGGGATGCAGCGCCGCCAGGTAGATGTAATAGAAGACGGTCGTGCATAAGAGGCTGTCGATAATGTCGAGCATTCCGCCCATACCGGTGAAGGTCTCGCCCGAATCCTTCGTGCTCGCCGAGCGCTTGAGTTGGCTTTCGGCCAGATCGCCCAGAGGCGAAATGATGCTGAAAATAAACCCAAGCGCGAGCACATCCCACCAACTGAACAACTCGGCGATGTTATTCCAGGCTCCCCTCAAGATGACGGCCACCAGGATCGTGAACACAAAGCCGCCGATGTATCCCTCCAGAGTCTTGCCCGGGCTGAGGCGCGGGATGATCTTCGTCTTGCCCCACTGGCGACCGACGAAGTATGCGCCGGTATCGCTCGCCCAGGTCACAAAGATCAGAAAAAGCACATAATGAGCACCGGCGTTAGGCCAGTCCGCGTTGACATTCAGGTTATCGCGCCAGAGCTGGATGATAAGCGCCAGCGGCAGCGCGACGTAGATCGGCGCGACAACCGACTTGCCCGCGATGGCCGCGATGTCCCCCGTCTTGACGGGAAGGCCCGCGAGAACGGTCAAAACGGTCAGCAACCCGAGGATCATCACGCCATGGTGCAGAGAGAAGAAGTATCCATCGGCCAGGAGCGCCGCCGCTCCGGCGAAGGCGAGGAAAAGCTGAGGCCCCGGCGGGCGGTCCTTGCCCAGATTGGAAAACTCCCATACGCCGAGCAACGCGGCCGGAAGAACAATCAGCGGCGGAATCCAGAAGAACGATTCATTGAAAAGGCCGAGAAGAAATACGGCGAAAAATATAATGCTCGATGTAATGCGAACGTGAGTCATCAGGCGCAGTGCGACCTCCTGGGCCGGCGTCGATCAGCCGAGATCGTCGACGCGGCCGAATCGCCGCTCGCGTTTCTTATATTCGGTCAGGGCTTCGAGCAGGTGCCCGCGCCTGAAATCCGGCCAGAGAACCGGGGTGACGAGAATCTCCGAATACGCGATCTGCCAGAGGAGAAAGTTGCTGATGCGTTGCTCGCCGCTGGTCCGGATGAGCAGGTCCGGATCGGGAGTGCCGGCGGTGTCGAGCGCGGCGTCGATTGAATCCGGGGTGATGGCCTCGGCATCGAGCCGGCCGGCGGCGACCTCCCCGGCGAGCTTGCGCACGCCACGAACCATCTCATCGCGCGCGCCGTAACTAAGCGCGAGAACAAGCGTCATCGCGGTGTTATCGCGTGTCAGCTTGATGGTCCCGTCGATAGCAGCCCGCGTGCGCCTCGGCAAATCGTCGGCGTCGCCGATCATGAGCAGGCGTATGCCGTTCTCCATCAGCTCGCCTCGCTCATCAATCGAGAAGCGGCGCAGAAGTTCCATCAGGGCCGTAGTCTCAAAACGCGGCCGTTCCCAATTCTCTTTTGAAAAGGCGTAGAGCGTGAGCGTCCCGATCTCAAGCGTGCGGCATGTCCGCGTGATCTCGCGCACGGATTCGATCCCGGCTTCGTGGCCGCGAATCCGCTCGACAAGCCCGCGGTTCTTCGCCCACCGCCCGTTGCCGTCCATGATAACGGCAATGTGGCGCGGAAGATCCGCACGCGCGAGCCCCGCCAGCATCTCGCGATGCTCCGGCTCCCAGGCCTCGGCCCTCGCCGGAGGCCACACCGAGGTCTGTGGTTGAACGGAATTCATGAATTCGCTCGGCGGTCCGACGTGAAAATGCGAGTGCGCGGTGTGAGCGCTCGCGCCGAGACCCGGCGCTCAGACTCGCATGATCTCTTCTTCTTTTTTGGCCAGCATGTCATTGATCGTCTTGACGTGTTCGTCGGTCCGTTTTTGCACGTCGCCGTGGCGTCGGCGACCTTCATCTTCGGGCAGATCGTGATCCTTTTCGTGCTTCTTGATCTCGTCATTGATCTGACGCCGGATGCCGCGAATCGAAATCTTGCCCTTCTCGGCGATCTGAGCGGCTTTCTTGACGATCTCTTTGCGCGTCTCTTCGGTCAGCGGCGGAACCGGCAGGCGGACAATCTTGCCGTCGTTGCTCGGAGTCAGCCCGATATTCAACGCTTGGATCGCACGTTCGATCGCGGCGATCTGCCCGGGGTCGAACGGTTGCACGATGATCAGAGACGCATCCGGAGTGCTGACCGTCGCAAGCTGGTTCAGCGGCATTCTCGAGCCATAGGCCTCGACCTGGGCGCCGTCCAGCACGGAGGCCGACGCTCGTCCGGTCCGCAGGTTTCCAAGCTCGCGCTCGACCCCGGCGATGGATTGATCCATCTGGGTTTTCGCCTTGGTGATGAGTTCCTCAAGCATGAAATTGCCTTCCTGATTCCGTCTACCTGGTTAATCCACCAGCGTTCCGACTTTATCGCCCCTTACGGCTTTCAATATATTTCCCGGCACCTTGAGATCAAAGACTAAAATCGGCAATCCGTTGTCCCGACACAGCGAAACGGCCGAAGTATCCATGATGCCCAGGTTATTGCGGATGATGTCTTCATACTTCAGATGAGGCAGGCGGCGGGCCTTGGGGTCCTTATTCGGATCGGCCGTATAAACGCCATCGACCTGCGTGGCCTTGATGACGACCTCGGCCTCGATCTCGTTTGCGCGCAGGGCGGCGGCCGAATCGGTCGTGAAATACGGGTTGCCCGTGCCGCATCCGAAGATGACGATCCGGCCCTTCTCCAGATGCCGCAGGGCCCGGCGGCGGATGTATCGCTCTGCCACCTGACTCATCTCGATGGCGCTCATCACGCGCGTATCGCAGCCTACGTTCTCCAGCGCGGCCTGGAGCAGCAACGCGTTGATCATCGTCGCGATCATCCCGACGTAATCGCCGATCGATCGGTTGATATTGATCGCTTCGGAGCCCCGGAAGATATTGCCGCCGCCGATGACAACGCCGATCTCGACGTTCTGGTCGGCAACGGTCTTGATCTCGCGGGCCAGCCAATTGACAATTTCGGGATCGAAACCGAAATCGCGGTCGCCCTTCAGGAATTCCCCGCTGACCTTGAGCAGGATGCGGCGGTATTTCGCTTTGCGCTTACCGGTGGCTCGTTTGGCGGGCCGCTTGGCGGGCGTGGATTTCTTCTTGGCGGACGTGGATTTCTTCGGGGCGGACGTGGATTTCTTCTTCGGCGTGCTGCGGGTTGTTCGGGCCATTGGGGGCGGGATCTCCGGGCGGTCAAATGCCCCCGGCACGGCCGAGGGTCGTCAGCAAACTAGCAGGATGCGCCGCGAAGCGAAAGGGACGAAACGAGGGGCCGGCTCGGGCCGTTTTCGTATCAATGCACAGGGAATAATGGCTGCTGGATGACCGGAAGGAAAATATACTTCACGAAAAACCAAAAGCTGAACCCGGTGTACACGACCGCCCATGGCCAATGCCGCCTTGCTCTCAGGCACGCGGGCACGGCGACAGCAAACGCAATGAACCCGGAAAAAATAAATCCCGCGACGGCAACATGATACCATCCCCCCAGCTCTCCCCAGATGAATCGCATTGGCTCCTTGCGCGACCAATAGTAAACGTAACCCAGGCAAATCATATTCAGATAGAATGGAACCCTTGCGGCGAATTCGAGCCGCGTCAGCTTCGGGTAATCGAGGGACTTAAGTATTTGTTTCATGGGCGGGAATTGTCGAGTTTGATTCTGTCGCTACCTTGCGAACCCCCTGATTGCCTGTCAAGTCCGTAACGCTGCTTCGCTCACGTCCTTCACCGAGATAACGACCCATAACAAAATGCCCCGAGGCTCGTATGTCCTCGGGGCGTTTTGTGGATTGTTGTGTTCGAACAGGGCGTCGGGCGAAGATCACCCGCCGACTTTATAACTGATGTAACGGACGATCGAAATCGAATCGCCCACGT
>JAJFLK010000209.1 GCA_021772735.1 Candidatus Sumerlaeota bacterium
CGGCGCAAAGGAAGTCATCGATGGGATTGGGGCGGCGTATCGGCTCGATCTCAGTTATCGGCTCGGCCACCACGGTGAGAAATTCAGCGAAGCGGCGATGACACCCACTGTGACCGAACATGAGCCCGGGGTTGTGTTCGATGACGGCGGCCTGACGGTCACGATGTTTACCGTCATCCACCCGCCGATCGAACCTGCGGTCGGCTATCGCTTCGAATACAAAGGCAAAACGGTCGTGGTTTCCGGCGATACGATCGTCTGCCCCGAGCTGGCCGACGCCGCGCGCGGAGCGGACCTCCTGGTCAGTGAAGCCCTGGGCGCGCATTTTTTCCGTCCCATGCGCGCGCTGATGGTAAGCTCCAATAATTTGCGCATGGCAGAGATGATCGACGAGGGAGTCGAATATCATGCCGATACGCTCGAACTGGCGAAGATGGCGCAGGAAGTGGGCGTTAAGAAGCTCGCGCTCACGCACCTCATGCCGTCCATCCCCCCGACCGACGCGATGGAAGCCAGGTTCGTCCACGGGATGAGCGATCTATACGATGGGCCAATCATCATCGGCCGGGATGGGATGGAGATCGCGCCTTAATCGGCAGTAGTAGTTTGACCGATAGGAATTAACGGGAAGTTATGACCGGCGAGGGCGCCGGTCCCACACTTTCCGGATGTGACGCTTGTCACGTCCCACACGGTCCGGATGTGACGCTTGTCACGTGTGGAACCGGCGCCCTCGCCGGTTGAGAAATTCAAGAATCCCTCCGGGTGTGGCGGTGCGACAACCCCACATAATCAGCCGGTCAGAGCAGTAGGGGCCGACCCGCCCCCCCCATAAAAAATAATGAACAAGGCGTCAGATTTTTGATGACACGGGCCCGGACAACCCCTACAATGATACAAAGCGGGTTTTGGTGGGATTGCCGCAGCGCAAGTCCCGGCGGTGATTTATTGTCGCCGATCTCGGGCGTTTTCTCAGCACACCCCGGTTTACAGACTCATTTCGGCTTCTCAGGAGATCGAGCATGCGCAAGATATTGGTAAGAGTCCTGGCCTTTACGGCCTGTTTTGGATTGACCGCGTTGGAGACCGCCCCGGCCAGGGCAGACGCTCCGGTTACGTACGCCGACGACGTTGCGCCGATCATCTACAACAACTGCTCGAGCTGTCATCGGCCCGGCCAGATCGGACCGATGTCGCTGCTTGGCTTCGAGGAAGCCCGCCCGTGGGCCAAGTCGATCGCCAAGGTGGTCAGCGAGCGCTCGATGCCCCCCTGGAAGGGAACCTCCGACCATCGCAAGTTCAAGAATGACGCACGCATGAGCGATGCCGATATCGATACGCTCGTCCGTTGGGCGAAGTCAGGCGCCGCCCCCGGCGACCTCTCCAAAGCCCCCGCGCCACCGACCTACACCGATGGCGGATGGCGGATCGGCACGCCGGACGCAGTCTTCACGATGGCGCCGTATACCGTCTCGGACGACACCGAAGATGTCTACATCTGGAGGACGATCGAGAACCACCTGACCGAAGACAAATGGATCAAGGCGGTCGAGGTCAAGTCGACCTATCCCGAGGGCACGCATCACAACCTGACGTTCCTCGTCCCCAAAGGCGCGGGGCCAGCGGGCCGAGACGGAGGCCGAGACGGAGCCCGCGACCTCTTCACCGGATGGGCGCCCGGGACGGATGAACTCGTCTATACGCCTGGGACGGGCAAATTGTTGCCCGCCGATCACGACATCCTCTTCCAGATGCACTATCACAAAGAGCCCGGCGAAGGCACGGGCGGCACGGACGAGACTTCCATCGCCGTTCTGTTTGCCGATGGGCCCGTCGAGCATCCCATCACAACTGCCTGGATCCTGGACCCCACGCTCAATATCCCGGCTGGCGAGGCGAACTATAAATCCGAGTCCGCCTTCCGCTTCATCGATAACGGCCGGATTTATTCCTTCACACCGCACATGCACCTGCTCGGCAAGGATATCACCTACATCGCCGAGTACCCGGATGGCACCACCGAAACTCTGCTCGACGTCCCGGCCTGGGATTTCAACTGGCAAATCAATTACAAGCTGACCGAACCGGTCGAAGTCCCGCGTGGCACGAAGGTTCGGGTCATCGCCACCTTCGATAATTCGGCCGATAACCCGTGGAACCCGGACGCAACGACCGACGTACGATGGGGTGAGAAGACCACGGACGAGATGATGATCGGCTTCATGGATTACATCTACATGAAGCGCAAAAAATACCAGCGCACGATGGCCCTGCCCGAAGGCATCGGAGATAACTTCTTCGGCGGAGAAGGTCGCCGTGGCCGCAGGGGTGGCGGACGGCGCGGCGGGCCGGGCGGACGGGGCGAGCAGCGCGATGCCGAATCCAGCTCGAACTCCGAGTCGAACCCGGACTCCGAAGCCAGCACGGCCGGCGGTCAGTAACTCTTCATAGACTCAGATCAAGAATCATCGGCCCGGCCGTCACGCGACGACCGGGCCGATTTTCGTTTCAGATATGATGAGACTTCAAAGTAGAGGGGCGTTCACGCCCTCCGGCTGGGCCCGGTCCGGGCCCTACTCGTATAGACTCCAGCTTGTGCCGGTCTCGTTGACGTTGGGCGGCGGGAAATTCAAGGGAATGAAGGGTTCAGACGCGTCGACTTGGACACGCTTGAAAATGGCTCCCGTGCCATTGGGGGGCGGGATATCCGTGATAAAGATGCCTTTGCTTATCAGTTCAAAAATCAAATTCCCGAGGGGATAGAAGAAACCGGATTTACCTTTGAGCAGAGCGATCGACCCCACGACGTGAGGCACGGCAAACGAAGTTCCGAAGAACGTCCCGCTGGCAGGAGCCGGACCGCCGATCGTCGCCGACGTGATCAGGTAACCCGGCGCCAGCAGATCGAGGCACGCGCCTCGATTCACGAAGCAGGGAATGCGATCGACCGGCGGACCCGTATCAGCGCAATCGGCAAACGACCCACCGGCAAAGGATGCGAAGGAGCCGGTCGCGGGCGCCTGAACGAACGCGTCGTCATAGACGGCGCCGACGGAAAGCACGCTGGAGAAACACGCCGGAGCCGTCGCCCCGGCGAATGAGCCCTGATTGCCCACCGAAGACACAATCGAGATTCCGCGAGAACTGAGCGCATTGATCGCGTCGTTGAGAATCGAAAGCTCGCCGGGGGCCGTCGGATCACAAGGGCAATCGGTGAAGACCTCGCTCGTCCCGAAGCTCAGATTCGCCGCATAGAATCGCGAGTTCGTATTCTTGAAGGTGAACAGGAAATCCACGGCGGCCGCGACATCGCTTATGAAGCCGGTAAGATCATCATTAAGAACTTTGAGGATGACGAGGTCCGCGCCGGGCGCGACGCCGCGCGGCGAGACCGTGCCGTTGCTCGAAATGATCCCCGCGATCGCCGTTCCGTGTCCGTTGCCGTCGACGGCCGTGTCGCCGGTCGTCGAACCCTGATCGAGAAATCTCTTGGTCAGGATCACTGAATCATTCAGATCGGGATGGCTCGTGAACTGGCCGGGCGTCGTGGCAGCGACGATCCCCGTATCCAGGACCGCGACGATCGTATTGCTCCCGTCGAAACCCGCCGTATCGATCACCACGTCGGCGCCGATAAGGGTTGAGCTCTCGCCCAGGTGCCCGACGACCGGCACGTCGGCCGTTACGGCCTCGACCTCGGAATGGCCCGCCAGAACGTTCAGTTCGCGCGAGCCGCCCTTCGCGATGAGATAGGGGATGGATTGGAATTCGTAGCTGACCTTGACCCCGGCAGTGCGCAGCTCGGTGGCGATGCGCTGACGGTTTTTCACGCGTCGCGCCTGAGGGGCCTGTTCGCGCTCGCCGTCCAGGAGCCGGACAATCAGCGTGGTTGACCCCGAAGCCGAGACCTCATCGATCACCTTGTCCGAGAGTTTCGCCAAACCGGCCTGGCCCCGGGCATTCCCGGATATCCCAAATAAGAAGAGCGCGACGAACGCCGCCAGCGCTCTGCATCGAATTTGCATCATTATTCAAGTCCGTCCTCGCGCTCTTTATAGATCCCCGATCCCGGGGCAGCCAAATGAATTGTATCGGTGGCTCATCGGAGCAGACTTAAATCGACCTTTTGAGACGGCGGCGCGACCCCTGCGTCTGATAGAAGATAGCCTTGCGCACGGAAAACTCAATCGGAACATGCGGGAGAGCGGGATCGACAAAATTATGGCAGCGCAAGGGGGCTAGACGGCCCGCTCGCCAAATTTTTGTCGCGCGCCCAGGGCCGAAAATCAGGCCTCGGCTCTCGATACTTTCATTCATATATCACGCAACTTGCTTAATATCAGTGTTATATGTGAAGTCGAGCGGCCAGATTGCGGGCGTCAATTTCGAATGGTATAGGCCTTGCATTGCCTAGCGTTCGTCGCAATTGGATCTGAATCACAGATCGAGGCCGACTTTCACTCTATGGGCATCAAAATCAACCAGAACATCGTCAGTCTGCTGATCCAGCGCAATCTGGATCGGATCACGAATCGCCTGGATACCAGCTTGGATCGCCTGTCTTCAGGCGAGAGAATTAGAAGGTCGTCGGACGATCCGGCGGGTCTATCTTCAAGCCAACAGATTCGTTTTGAGGTCCGGGGCCTTCAACGCAACCAGTTGAACATCAGCGGCGCATTGAGCCTGGTCGCGACAGCGGAGACCGGTTTCAACAACCTGACTTCAGCGATACAGCGAATCCGCGAGCTGGTGGTTCAGGCCGCGAACGACACGCTTTCTGCATCGGACCGGGCGCTAATCGAGAACGAAGTCGGCTCGCTGCTTGAGGAGATCGACCGCACGGCTTCGGATACGTCCTACCTGGGCCGAAACCTTCTGGACGGCACGATCACTAATCAGAACATTCAGGTCGGCACGCTCTCGGGCCAGGGCTTCGGCGTGACGATTGATGATTTCCGAACCGCTGTACTGGGCCAGGTGGCTCAGGCGACCGGCATCAATCCTGTCTCCGCGACGCCTCTGCTCGGTGGCCTGCTTTCGGTCAATGGGATCACCGTTCCCGCCTCATCGGGAGATGGGACTTCGTTTTTCGCGGCGAACGCTTCAGCCCTCGCCAAGGCCACGGCCATCAATTCCGTCCGGGCGCAGACTGGCGTCGACGCTATCGCCGAAGCGGCAACGATGGCCGGCGACCCCTCGGGCAGCATCGGCCCCGCGACGATCGACGGCGTGACATCAAGCTTAACTATAAACGGGGTTCCGCTGCCCACCGTCGTCGTCTTGAATAATGACAGCGATGGGGCTCTGGCCGGCGCGATCAACTCGATTTCAGACCAAAGCGGCGTCACGGCGACCGTAGACTCCAACGGAATTCTCAACCTCACGGCTGAAGACGGACGCAACATCACGCTCAACTCGACCGGAACCCTCGCAACTGCTTTGGGATTCGTCACGGGAACGGGTGATTTTGTCAACGAAACGGCAACCGGTTCGATCACGCTGCGCTCGAACGATCCGATCACCGTCGCCGACGCGAGTCCGGGAGGAATGGCCGCGATTGGGTTTACCGGAGCGCAGGGGAGCATCGGCCTCGACGCGTCGACCGCCCTGGCGAACATCCAGCTCCGCACTGCTTCGGAAGCCACCGAGGCGCTCGGCGGGATCGATGCCGCGCTGGATCAGATTTCCAAAGCCCGCTCGGGTCTGGGCGCATTGCAGAACCGCCTTGACGCGATCACTGAAGATCTCGCTCAGAGGATCGAAGAACTCTCGGCCTCGGATTCACGTATCCGAGACACCGATTTCGCCCTGGAAACCGCGCGCCTGACGCAGTCGCAGATTCTTCAGGAGGCAAGCCTCTCGCTTCTTGCACAGGCCAACTCCACACCACGCACCACGCTCCAGCTGCTGCTGGGCAGGTAATAGTTAACTCACGTACCGAAAGTGACGATAAACCAATCACCCGTAGTTCCGAAGGAGAACAAGTCATGGGCACCTCAAACGCATATCCGAAAGCTTACGAACTGACGAAGGTTCTGACCGCATCGAACCGCGAAGTCCTGCTCTACCTCTATGAGGGCGCGGACTCGCTGATCCAAAGAGCGATCACTGAGCGCAAGAATGGCAACCCGGCCGAGGCAGGCGCCGCAATCGAGCGTGTCATCTCGGTCCTGATCGAACTCTCGTGCTGCCTGGATTACAACCAGAGCGGATCGCTCGCCGTCCGGCTTGACAGCCTTTACAACTACATGATCCACGCGTTGACGCTGGCTTCGGGCACCGATGACCTCGAAGCCCTCGAGACCTCGGCCGGCATCCTTCACATCCTCGGGGACGCCTGGCGCCAGGCGATCGCCACGGAAAAGAATGCGAAACGGGCAGCGCAGACGCCTCAGCTTCAACTCTCGGCCTGAACGGCCGGGCGGACGGCTCCGCCCTCGCTTTGGGACACCATCGAATCGACATGGACCAAGTATTCTCAGATAGCGTGAGCGGGCGCATCGAAGAGCTCAAGCAGC
>JAJFLK010000210.1 GCA_021772735.1 Candidatus Sumerlaeota bacterium
CTCAAGGGCGAAGCCGGGTTGTCTTAATGGATTAAGGCATCCCGCACATCTGCATTATCTCCACGAATCCGAACCCCCATGCCCGAATTCAACATCATCAGCGACTTCAATCTGGAGGGCGATCAGCCACAGGCCGTCGAGCGCCTGGCGGGCGGCATCGAGGCGGGGCTCGGCGATCAGGTGCTTCTCGGCGTGACCGGTTCGGGCAAGACGTTTACGGTGGCCAACGTCATCGAACGGGTCCGGCGACCGTCGCTCATCCTCGCGCACAATAAAATCCTCGCGGCCCAGCTCTATCGCGAATTCCGCGATCTTTTCCCGGAGAACGCCGTCGAATATTTCGTCAGCTATTACGACTACTACCAGCCCGAGGCATATGTCGCCGCGAGCGATACCTACATCGAGAAAGACAGCTCGATCAACGAAGAGCTGGACAAGATGCGCCTGGCGACGACGAAGTCCCTGCTCACGCGCCGCGATGTGATCGTCGTCAGCTCGGTCTCGTGCATCTATGGCATCGGCTCGCCGGTCGATTTTCACGGCATGGTCACGGTGCTCGAAGTCGGCCGGACGCAGGATCGCGACGACCTTCTGAGGCGTCTCGTCCGGGCGCAGTATTCACGCTCGGATATTGACTTCTATCGCGGGACGTTCCGCGTGCGCGGGGACGTCGTCGATATCTATCTGGCGTATGAAGATAAGTCGGCGATCCGCGTGGAATTCTTCGGCGATGAGATCGAGAACATCTACGAGATCGACCCGCTCACCGGACGCCGCCGCCGGGGTCTTCAACGCGCGGCGATCTACCCCTCGTCCTTTTACGTCACGAGCCCCGAGAAGATCGCGATTGCCTTGAAATCGATTTCGGTCGAACTCGAAGAGCGCCTGAATGAATTGAGAGGCCAGGACAGGCTGGTCGAGGCGCAGCGGCTCGAAGGCCGCACGCGCTACGACATGGAGATGATGTCTGAGATGGGCACCTGCCCCGGGATCGAGAACTACTCGCGCCACATCGACGGGCGCACTCCGGGCGCGCCGCCGCATACGTTGCTTGAGTTTTTCCCCGAAGATTTTCTGATCTTCATCGACGAATCGCACGTCACTATGCCGCAGGTCCGAGCCATGTATAAGGGCGACCGCGCGCGCAAACACACGCTCATCGAACATGGCTTCCGCCTTCCTTCGGCGTATGACAACCGGCCTCTGCAATTCGAGGAGTTCCAGGATATTCGCAATCAGGTCGTCTACGTCTCCGCGACCCCCGCCGAGTATGAATTGCAAGCCTCGGGCGGTATCGTCGTCGAGCAGGTCCTGCGCCCGACCGGGCTGATGGACCCCGAGATCGAGGTGCGCCCGGCCGAAGATCAGGTCGAGGATCTTCTCGATCAGATCCGCACGACCACCGAGCGAGGTGAACGCACGCTCGTGACCACGCTGACCAAGCGCATGGCGGAGGATTTGACCGAATATTACAAGGAACTGGGCATCAAAATCCGATACATGCACTCGGACATCGATACTCTGGAACGCGTCGAGATCGTGCGCGGGCTGCGCATGGGCGAATTCGATGTGCTGGTCGGCATCAATCTCTTGCGCGAGGGTCTGGACCTGCCCGAAGTTTCGCTGGTCGCGGTGCTCGACGCCGATAAGGAAGGCTTCCTTCGCTCGCGCACCTCGCTGATCCAGACCTCGGGCCGCGCCGCGCGTAATATTAATGGACGGGTGATTTTCTACGGGGATGTCGTCACGCGATCCATGCAGGCCTGCATCGAGGAGACCTCGCGCCGACGCGAGCGTCAGCTCGAATTCAATCGCGAGCACGACATCACGCCACGCAGCATCAAGAAGGACATCAAGAATATTCTGGATACGGTTTACGAGGCCGATTACGTGGAGTTGGCTGTCGCCGAGAGCGGCGATGAATATGCAGAGCAGATGAATCCCGCCGAGATCCGCCGTCGGATCGAGAAGGCCCGCAAGGAGATGCTTGCCGCCGCCGGCGATCTGGATTTCGAGAAGGCCGCCAAGGTCCGCGATGAGTTGTTCAGCCTGGAGAAACGTCTGATCGAGATCGGATGAGCATGTATCAAAAAGATGCATTTTTGGATTGATGATGCGGAAGTTCGATACGGGTGTTGCACTTGAGCATGTTTCATTTTGACGCTGAATTCAGTTGGTTTTTGATCTTCCGAAAAGGAGGTAGCCTTAGTAAATTCAACAATGTGAGAGTTTAATCCACTGTTTTATCGCTCGATAGTCCCCACCCTTTCTCGCTCATGGCACGCAGCTTGCATTAGGTTTCCATAGAGACACCCCTATCATGGACATCAACAAACTGACTGAAAAATCCCAGGAAGCGTTCAGCGCGGCGCAAAACATCGCGGTCGAACACGGCCACGTCGAGGTCGATGGCGAGCACCTGTGCCTTGCGCTGCTCGCCGATGGCGAGGGGCTCATCGCTCGTCTGCTTGGCAAGATTGAAATCAACGTCGTCAATGTCGTCCGGGGGCTCGAAGAAGAGCTTGCCAAGGTGCCGAAGGTCACCGGCCCGGGCGCCGAGCCGGGCAAGATTTTCATCTCGCATCGCCTGTCCAAGATCGTCCTGGTCGCCGAGAAAGAGGCTGGCCGGCTCAAGGACGAATACGTTTCGGTCGAGCATTTGTTCCTCGCGCTGGTTGACGAGGGCAAGGCGACCGCGGCCGGGCGCGTCTTCGAGCTGTTCGGGATCACGCGCGATCGCTTCTTGCAGGCGCTGACCGAGGTGCGCGGGAGTCAGCGAGTCCAGAGCGCGACGCCGGAATCGACCTATGAAGCGCTTGAGAAATACGGCCGCGATCTGGTCAAGGCCTCGCTGGATGGCAAGCTCGATCCGGTCATCGGGCGCGATGACGAGATCCGCCGGGTCATTCGAATCCTTTCGCGAAAGACGAAGAATAATCCGGTGCTGATCGGTGAGCCGGGGGTCGGCAAGACGGCGATCGCCGAAGGCCTTGCCCACCGCATCGTGCGCGGTGACGTCCCCGAGGGGCTTAAAGACAAGACGATCTTCGCGCTCGATATGGGCGCGCTGATCGCCGGGGCGAAGTTTCGCGGCGAGTTCGAGGAACGGCTCAAGGCGGTGCTCAACGAAATCAAGGCTGCCGACGGCCGAATCATCCTTTTCATCGACGAGCTGCATACGATTGTCGGCGCGGGCAAGGCCGAGGGCGCGATGGACGCGGGTAACATGCTCAAACCCATGCTGGCCCGCGGCGAGCTGCATTGCATCGGCGCGACGACTCTGGATGAATAT
>JAJFLK010000022.1 GCA_021772735.1 Candidatus Sumerlaeota bacterium
CCCTCGGCATCGAGCGTCGTCCGCAGCGCGTCCAGGCTTGGCGTATCGATTTCGCCCGGCGCTCTGGCGGCGAATCGCTCGTGCGTCAAGAGCAGTTGGGCGACATCTGCGGGATTCTCGATCACCGCGCCCAGCGCATCAGGCCAGCCTTCGACCTTCGCTCGAACATCCCGCGCGGCCGACGCTGTTAGCTGGCCGTAGAAGCTCACCTCGGCGTTCAGGCTGTTGACGAAGATTTCGGTGTCGTCGCCTGTATCGGGAATGAACTCGACCTGCATTTCGGCAGCCGGAGCGTCGCCGAAAACATTCCAATCGCCGTCGGCCAGCGCGATGCCCACGTCCAATTCGATTTCTCGAACTCCAAGCGGGATAGCGACCGGCTCGGCATCTTCACCCGGCGCGCCGGCGACCGATCCGCCCGTCTCGTCGAAGATCGGCCTCGGCACCGAAAGCTCGGCCAGAGTCGAGCCCTTGACGAACCGCAAACGTAGCTGCGATGCCGGATTCCAGCGCCGCGTCGCGCTGTATCGCATCACGATGTGCAGCCCCGCAAAGCGTCCGAGCAGAGATCCCGCCGCGCCGAGCGTCGTCCGCAGCTCGATGGCCAGCAATGAGTTCCCGGCGACCAGGCGAGCCGAAGTGCTGGTCTTCAGGTCGTCGATCGCCAGCTTGGCGTTAAACGCCGTGTTTGAAGCCGGAATCGTAAATGAATCCAGTCCCAGAATTCGCTTCACATCACGCCTGCTTTGGATGCGCGAAAACCGGAGCGTCACCGGCCACAGAGGCATCGTCACGATCTGCGCGGTTTCGGCCCCGAGCGCTCGAGATTCGGCGGTCCAATCCCCGGCGCTCAGCGTGACGCCGTCACCGGTAACGTCGGCGACTGATACGCACAGATGATCCGCGACCAGCCATTCGAATCCTCCGGGCGGCACCGAGCGCACGGGTTCGCCCGTGGAATGAAGCGCCAACGTCTGGCCCCGCCGGATCGGGTCCGATGGCGTCCCGAGGGTCTGCTCCGTTGCGTCGACCGACGTGTATTTAATCAACTCCGCGCCGACCTGAACGGTCCCGACGACAGGGAATCCCCGGATCGATGTCACTTCAATCGTCGGCGCGTCGACATCGAGCGACTGGCGCAGGCGGGTTGAAACTCCGGCCTGCAGTTCGAGCAGACGCAGCTCATCGTGTCGGCCGATGACGATCGGCATGGGCTCGCCGAGCAAGGGCGATTCGGCGCCCCCGATCATCGACGGCAAAAGCAACCGGCCGATCCTGCGATTCCAGACGGTCGTCACAAAATCACGTAGACGAATCTCGACGCTGCCCGGCCGGACGGTCCAATCGACAACCGTCCCGTGCGCCACCGTCACGACATCGGCCGGCGTCCAGCTTCCAGCCGCATCGACCCACAGAAGCATCAACTCGCCTTCAGCGCCGATCGAGCGGGATTGGCCCAGGCGATCGCGTATCGATCCCGTCACGGACGCCAGATCATTGAGAGTGATTTCTGCCTCGGTCCCGATAACCCCACCCGGACCGAAGCGCCGTTCGCTTCGCATCTCGAAGCGGGGGACTTCGGCAAGAATCGGCGCGTAATTCTCCGCACCGACGGTGATCGCCCGGCTCGCCGCAAGAACGGATTCAGACCCGAGCGTCAGGCGGAACAGCCAGACCGGCCGCTGAGAAGACGCGTAACGTTGAGTCTCGGTATATGGTGTCGTGGGTTTCATAATCGCTCGATGATTTTCTCGCCCTGACGGCGAACCGCTTGCGGTGAGATGAGTGCGCGTGGATGCCGGCGGCGCGGTGAGGCTTAGGACAGCTCAGCGATATCCGCCGGCCTGTTCGACGAGGAGGTTCAGCTCGAACACCGTCTCGCCGCCGGGGCCTTCTTTGCGCACATACTCGGCCTCGCGCAGACGGACGGCATTCAGCTCGCGCGCCGGCCCGATAAGCGTGAAGGCCGCGAGGGCGCCTTGGACCGTGGAGTCGAGCCAGACGCCCAACGCCGCGGCCTGGGCCGGGGCCAGTTGGCCGAGCCGCCAGTCCAGGATCTCGCCCGCTGCACCGGTCTGGACCGCGAAGACCATCCCGCCCAGACTCTGCTCGACGTGAACGCCGGTCAGACTGCGGCGCCGCTGCGGGAGCTTCGGATCGCCGCCGACGCTCAGCGAACTGACAGGCCTCCAGAGCAACCCGCCCGAATTCTTCGAGACGCGAACCGGAAGCGAGAAGTCCAGGTCGGTTGGGCTGACGCTCTTGACCGCGCCCAGGTATTCGGTCTCCGACGCGTCGGACTCGCTGACAAAAATCTGTTCTCCGATCGCGAAAATTCCATCCGCGCCCGCGAGCGCAATCGTTGTTGCGCCGGCGGCGGCGATGTCCCCGAGCGTCTGCTCCGCCTCACGTCCCTGGGCAAAAAGCCATCCGGCCATGGTCCGGTCCTCCGTTTTAGAATGAGTCCAGGCTCTCGCGGTCGAATCGTCGTTCGACCTCGCGCGTTGAGCTTTCGGTTTTCAGATTCTTGAGCCGGGGTTGGGCGCCTTCGAGGTCCATCGCGCCGCGCCCGAATCGGTCCAGAGCCTCGCGCGCCTGCTTCCATCGGGTCAGGTATTCTGGCGAGATGGCCTTGCGCAGACGCAGGAACAGGAAATAGACGGCCAAATCGACCGCGAGCCGAAGCAATTGCTGCGGCACCGGCGTGACCGGCACCGTGTATCGCCCGGCCAGGGACATGTCGATTTCGGCTGCGGCGTCGTCAAGCACTGCGGTCAGGATGGCGGTGTCGCCGGTGCCGTCGCCGTCTTCGTCGGCAAGCAGCGTGACGAACTCTGACCCGAGGCGATCGCGTAGATCTGATTCGGTGGCATACATTTTCAATCACTCCCGTGGGTTCAGGGGATAGGGTTCAAATTGAGACGGGGATCGGCCACAGGCGGCGAGCCACATGGGACGAGGGGGGCCGGATGGGCCGATCCCCGCTGGGCACCCCGGAGGGGGAATGGGGCGCGCCAAACGTCGCGCGCGGGCTCTCGCCCTGCGCGCTCGGGCATTAAGCGACGGCGTCAACCCAGAGCCAGGCCGCGCCGGCGGCGATGACTTTCTGGTCGTAGTAACGCTGCACGCGGATGACGTCGGCCTTGCGCCGATCTTCGCGCCACACTTCGACCGAATGGCCGGACAGCGACGAAGGCGCGCCGCTCCACTGGAACGTCAGCGCCAGCGAGACGGACTTCAGCGCCGGTCGCGGTGGCACATACGCGAGTAACGCGTCCTTGCCCCAGACGAAGCTCATAGATGGCGTCTGACCCGGCGCTGCGGTATTGCGCAGGGCGCGTGGCACGAGCACTCGATCGACATCGAAGATCTGGGCAAGAACCTCGGGACCGACGACGGCGACATTTGCGTACGCCGCCCGGTCGACCACCGCCGGATGCACTCGCACCTGGGTGTAGACTTCGTAGGGCAGCACAAGCGTGTTCGGCAGGGTTTGGACCGACCCGACGATCGTCGACTTGCGCGTCTCCACGGCCTGCACCGGATCCGAATTGATGAAATCGGACCACTGGCCTGTGCCCGATAGCGTCTCGTTCTGCGTGATGACGGCTGCGTCGGTCAGCAGGCCGGCCAGTTCGACTTCCTTGTTCAGATCAATCTTCTCGCGCAGGAATTCGACGCGATCCACACTCGGCTGGATCGCCGGATCGGCGTTGTCGCGCTCTTCATCGGGGACGACGGCCGTCAGTGCGTGATCGTCGGCCGTGTAATTGTCCGTCGAAAGCGAGAAATCGACCTCATTCGCTTCGGCGCCGGGCGCCCTCCGGTCGTTGTTCGCCCGGAAGGCCTCCCGATCGGCGTCGTAGATGAAATACCGGTCAAACTGTTTGCGGACGTTGATGACCGGGGCAAGCGCGTCGGAAATGAACGCGGAATTGCGATATGCAACCGAGAGATTCGTCAGGGCTGCGTCAATGTGGACTTCACTGATTTCAGGCATTTGCATTCTCCTTTACTGTCGTAGTGATGCTTCACTAAACTTCAGCCGGAAGCTGGCGAAGCTGGGTTGGGGGGGAAGGGTTTACCTGCCGCATGGATCGCTCGGTCGCGGCGCCGCAAGCCATGAACAAACTTGAGGAAATTCGCAGTCGACTTCAGGACGAAGCCATTGAGGCTTCGCGCGCCAGAGCCGATGAGGCCGAAGTCGAAGCCGAAGAAATGGCCCCGAAGCCGAACCACATTCTTCGCTACTCGATCTTCGCGGTTGTCGCCTTTTTCATCTTTGGCCTCGGGATGGTCGGCGCCGGAATTTGGCGCACCTACCTGAGCGGCGACCCCTTGGGCAAGGCCAGGCAGTCCAAGTCCGCCGAAGGTCGGGAATTGACGCCCGCCGAAAAACGCCAGCAGCGCGAATTGGCTGCGATTCTGGCCGAACTCGGCATTGTCGAAAATCAGGCAGACCAGCCCGAAAATCAGAAACCTTGAACCCGCCCCGCGAATTCCCTCCCTAGGGTTGAGTCCGCGTATGCATCGAGATGAAAACCTCGATGACATCGCCTGCTGCTGCGGCGGCCGTCTCAGCAAAACCCAGGATATTGACCAGAGTTCCGAGAGCTTCGCTTACGGTTTTGACCTGACCGGTGGCATCCGCCACGTTGACCGCGTCGCCAAGGGCGATGGCTCCCGCAGCGACGACTCGGGCGATCCCCGCTTTGCGAACCGCCACATGACCCCCCTGGCGCGACTGGCTGTGGACCGTCACTCCCAGGATTGACGCGTCGTTCGCCGCCGCAGGTAGCAGCGCCTCGCCGGCATTGGCGCCTTGGATGACAACGCGATATGCGCCGACACCCGTGGCTTCTTCGATGGAATAGGCTTTGTCTAGAATGTAACTCGACATGGGTTCTTCTTTCCTTTCTTGTAATTGAATCGAGGCCCGCCAGCTCGCGGACATGTTTATCAGTCCTTGGAGCAAAGAATCAGCGCATCTCCGTAATTAAGTCCCGGATCGGCCCCGCACATTCTGACGACCCGACGGTGCAGGGCGATGGAGCTCGGGCTCACGCCTTCTCCGTTCGGAATGCCCTGCCGAGTGTGCGGTCGTCCCGCAGGAGCTGATTCGCCCAGGCTGACCGTTGCCGGAAGCCCTCGCAGAAAGTCCGCAAACCAGCTCGCCGCATCGGCGGCGTGATCGCCCGATGGCTCCTCCGTTGCCTCGGTCTCGGTCAGCGCCGTGTGGGATCGCAGAGTTTCGTAGAACGCTTCGATACCGCCGTGATCCCAGGCCGGGATCCACCGGCCCTCGCCGCGAAGCTCGCTGCGGAGCTCCGCGAAGTTCACGCTCGACGCCGGCCGAACCTCCGTCGTCGGCACGGCATCGGACGCGTCATCAGACGAAATCTTGGATGGAACTTCGCAGCGTGGGTCTTCAGATCGGGGGTGTTCGTCGCCAAACTGGGGTTCGGCAAAATCGAGCGCACACGATTCGCCCAGTTCGGCGCGAAACAGATCGGCCGATTCGGATTCGGAAAAGACAGCCTCGCGCAGTCCCTTTACCGCCGGGGCCGCCGCGCCCAGGAAACTCACGGCTTTTAGATACGGCTCACCCGTCTCGGGAAGCTCTCGGTAGAGCTCCACGCTGCGCTTCTTGAACGCGCCGCTCCTGAGCAATTGACGCAGGCCGTCGTCGAGGCCGCGAAGCCGGGCGACAAGCCGGTCTCCGCATCGCCGAACGCCCCGGACCCAGCCCATCGCCGGACCGCTTTGGGCATGATCGAGCGTCACGGGAGCTTCGTGCAGATCGGCATCGTATCCGCCAGCAATCCGCTCAAGCTGATCCTCCGTCCATCGGCCCTTCACGCCGTAATCTCCGGCGCGAAAGATCTCCAGTTCCAGTTCTGGATTCATGTCTCATCTCTCCTTCCGTTTAGCTTTATTCCCGGTTATCGCTCTGCGGAGCGATTGGCCCGGTCTTCAATCATGACTTCTTCGGCGACGTCGTCATCGCTGTGGGGGAGGTCGTCGCCGCGGCCGGACCCGGGCGTGGATTGGCTGGATTGTCCGGCCGACGACGACGGTGGCCTGTTGCCCCAGGAAACGGGGGGA
>JAJFLK010000211.1 GCA_021772735.1 Candidatus Sumerlaeota bacterium
ACCTCGGGGATCTTGAGCCGGTCCAGCTTGACGGCGTCCGGGGGAAGTTGTGCGAACGCCGGTGCGCAGATCGTAAAGCAAAGCGCGAGGCAAGTCGCGAGGCGGGGGATCATCATTCGGACGCGTTTCATGGGTGTCACAATCTCCTGAGTATAACGAGTTCCTGTTCGTTTTCCGTCATCCGGCGTTACGGCAACGCCAGCGCGACGACCTCGGCTTTGGTCCGTCCGCCGCCGATCGCAATGGCGATATATTGCTTGCCCTCGTGCATGTATGTCATCGGGCAGGCCGTGATGCTGCCGCCGAGATCCTTTTCCCAGATGACCTCTCCGTTGGCTTTATCGAAGGCGCGCAAGAGCGAAGGCTGACTCGCGCCGCCGCCGCGTCCGCCGCGCGCTTCCTGCCCCATCAAGAGCAGCGTCTTCGTGATTGCGGGATATCCGCGCGCCGCGTTGCCCAGCGGTGGCAGATCGAGACCCTTCAGAGCCTCGTGGTCCCGTGGGCCATCGCCGTGCGGAACCTGCCATGCGAAATCGCCCGTTGAGAGATCGATCGCCGTGATACGGCCGAAGGGAGGTTTGAGAATCGGCAACCCGTTCTCAAGCCGGAGCCCCATGCTGACCTGGCCGACGAACGTGAAATTGGACCGGGCGGCGTCGGGACGGCGCAGCGTCATCAGGATCGGCCCGGTCACCGAGGGGACGTAAAGCATATCCGTTTCCGGATCGTATGCAGCCCCGCCCCAGTTCGACCCCCCGCCCCAGCCCGGCACGTAGATCGTCCCGTGCTCGGTGGGCGGCGTGAAGATATCGCCGTGCTCGTAACGCGAGACAAGTTCCAGCGCTTCGGCACGCAGCTCGGGCGTGAAATCGATCAACTCATCTTCATGGATTCCCTGGCGATCGAACGGCGCGGGGCGCGTCGGGTGAGGTTGCGTCTTTGAGAGCATCTCGCCCTCGGCCTTCGAGGCGGGAACGGGACGCTCTTCGATCGGCCAGACCGGCTCGCCGGTCGTTCGATCCAGAACAAACGTGAACCCGGTCTTCGTGATTTGCGCCAGCGCCTTGATCGCCCTGCCGTCGACTTCGATATCGATCAGGTTCGGCGCGGCCGGAAGATCGTAATCCCATACCCCGTGATGGACGGTCTGGTAATGCCAGACGCGCTCGCCGGTCTCGACATCCACGCAGACGATCGACTCGGCGAAGAGATCGTCGCCCTTGCGGTGGCCGCCATACCAGTCGTTGGTCGGCGTGCCGAACGGAAGATAGACGTAACCCAGTTCTTCATCCGCGCTCATCAGCGTCCAGACGTTCGTGTTGCCCGTGTATTTCCACGAGTCTTCCTCCCAAGTGTCGCTGCCGAAATCGCCCTCCTGCGGGACGGAGACGAACGTCCAGCGAACCTCTCCGGTGCGCGCGTCGAAACCGCGCACATCGCCCGGAGGCATCTCCTTGCGCGTCGGTCCGTCGAAGATCGCGCTGCCGATGACGACAACGTCTCGGCAGATGATCGGCGGCGAATTCACGGTATAGACGCGCCGGTTGACAGGCCGGCTCATGCCTTCGGTGAGGTCGATCCGGCCTCCATCGCCGAATGCGGGGTCGGGCTTGCCGGTCCTCGCATCCAGCGAGATCAAGTGCGCGTCGCCAGTCGGGAAATATATCCGTTCGATCTCGCCATCGGTCCAATAAGAAACGCCGCGCTGAAGGTACCCAAGATTGGTCGGCCGTCCGGCTTTCCAGCTTTCTGGATCGTAACTCCAGATCGTCTCGCCCGTTCCGGCGTCGATGGCCGCGACCTGACTAAACGCCGTGATGACGTAGAGCCTGCCGCCGATCATAAGCGGCGTGCATTCATTCGCCGTCGCAAAAAGCTTCTTGTTCTTCTTTGGCAATTCGTTCTCAACCGAATCCCATCGCCAGGCGATCTCAAGCTGATCGATGTTGTCCGGGTTGATCTGATCCAGAGGCGAGTATTTTGAGCTGGCCCGATCTCGGCCGAAACTGTGCCATTCGCCCTCGGGGATCCCGCCTGCGGGCGGCCCGGCTGTCGCGCATCCAAGGGTCGCGATGAATATCACACCCATCGCCATCTTCGCGAATTTGCTCAAAATCATCCTCAGCTCCTTCTTTTTTTCCGTGCCTGCTGCATTCGGGCTCTGCCCCTGTTTTCCAGCTCCCGGACGGCAGGAGGATAATTCCTATATGTGCCACGGCGCTCAACGCGGCCATCCGCCCAGATTGCACCGGACGCCGCTGTTGCCGGTATTCCCGCCTCGGATGAAACCGCCTGCGAGTGGTCGACCAAAGACCTCGGCATTATCCGAATTCATGACGCCGGTGTCAGCTACTTTTGCACCCGGAGGCACTCGATATTACCGCGCCCGCTCTCTCATGGCCTGGATGGCCCAGGCATTTTGGGCAAACTTGAACGCTTGATCCTGCCGCTCCCCGCTCGACCCATGGCGTCCGAATCCGCATCCGCAATATCAGCCGCATTGGAATGCGCTGGATATCGCAGCACCTCGACGCGGCACGGCGCGATGCCAATCTCCAATAAACCGAGCCGAACGGCAGATTCGCGAGCCAGGTCGATGATGCGACCCTCTATGTAAGGCCCCCGATCATTAATCGTGACTACGACCGAGGCCTCGGCATCCTCGCGCGTCACGCGCACGATCGAACCCAGCGGGAGGGTTTTGTGCGCGGCGGTCGTGGCTTCGGGGTTGAACATCTTGCCGGTGGCCACGAGCCGCCCGATGTGATCGTACCCATACCAGGAAGCGATGCCGAGTTCGGGCGCAAACCGATAGCCCGAGGCGGCGTTGCGGATCAATCGAGGCCGGTCGCCCGGCTTGGAACGGCGGCGAATCCTGGATACGCCATATCGCTCGGTGTATCCACGCTGCGCGGATTCAGGAACGGGCGGCTCGATCGAAAATGGCAGGAATCCGCCATCTGCGGCGGTCCCTCGGGCGATCAAGATGACAATTCCCACGCAGGACGCAACGACCCCGACAAATTGGAACAACGCGAGCGCCAGCGGCGGCCGCTGGCGCGGTTGCGCGGTCGCGCGCGAGGAAGGCTGGTCGGTCGGCCGCCTGGAGTTATCGGATTTGGTACCCGCGGAAGACTTCATCAATAGGGAGACTGTGCCGCACGCCTGCGGGATTGGCAAGACCGCACGATATCACGCAGATCAGGGACGATCATCTCAAAATGACCGGTATTGATCGCGCGGCGCCGCTCGTGCAGACTGCCCCCATCAGGCGAAGTGGCGGAGGCGAACGGGCATGATCTCAGCATTCACAGACGGTTCAGATAACGCGCGTCTCATTGCGAAGCGTGGGGCGACACGTGGATCGATACGCCTCGATACGAAAATGAGAAGCGCGACCTCCGCGATGCTCGCCTCCCTCCTCGTCGCAACGATCTGCCTCGGGG
>JAJFLK010000212.1 GCA_021772735.1 Candidatus Sumerlaeota bacterium
CCCGCACTCTCGCCGGGCGGGATATCAAACTCGACCGTCGGCCGTCCGTCGCCGGCGCGCGTGCCGAGCGCAAGCCGAGTCTGCTCGTCGTCGTATGGGACTTCAGCGAGCGTTTGCGTTTCGCCGCCGGTCCGATCGTCAAGACCCTCGGCGGCGGTGGCGACCTGAGCCTCGGTATCGGGTTCCGCATAGCGCGGAGCGGTCAGCCGCGCGATCAGGCCGTCCAGTGCCTGGCGCTGCTCGGTCAGGGACGCGACGTGGGTCTCAAGCCGCCTGGATGACGAATAAGCGCGATCCAGTGAGCCCGAGAGCTCGCGATGGCGCGTGCGCAGTTCGTCCAGTTTCATCTTTGAGAACTCCGAGTGGCGGCGGCGCAGTGATTGGATCCGCCGCTGATCGGCCGCGCGTGAAGTCTGCAATTCGGTGAGCCTCAGCAATTGCTCGACGGCCAGATGGGCCTGGCTGCGGAGTTGGCGGGCGAGCACCGCCAGAGCGATCGTCCGCACATCGGCCGCGCCATTATTTTCCAATGCGTGGAGAAGCATCGGCGCGCTGAGGCGAACGCCTTGCGTCGAAGTCCCCAGTCGTGCGCGCCCCGAGCGCTCGGCGTCTTCCATGATTCCGATGTCACGCCCGGCCTCACGGTCCAGAGAATCGAGCACCCGTCGGCCCTTGGTCCGCAGGTCATCGCTGCCTGTCATAAACTTGCTCGCAACGGTCAAGTCGCGATTCAAGCCGTCAATCTGTTCGCTCTGCACGGCCTGTTCGAGAAGGAGATTTTCGATCTGCTCTTCGATTGCCGCCATCTCGGCCATGGCGTCGTGCAGGCCCACATCGTCCGCATCGTTCAGATCGGCGGGCGGGGGCGGGCTCTGGCCGGGTGCGGCGTTTACCCCGGCGACCATGATGAATGTCAGCCCCAGCGCGATGCTTGCGCCTCGGAGCGTCCGGTGTATGGTGATGGCCGCGCGTCTGGCTCTCATAGCCTCATTGTAACGGGTTCGGCGGCTCGCTCTCCACCCTTGAGATCGGCGTGTGTGGCGCGGGGCGCGGCGTTTCGGGAGTTCGAGGCAGGGCCGAGCGAGCCCGGATATAATCGCGCCGAGCCAAACCCACGCCGCCTGCGGGCGATCTTGTTCTCGAACGGCAGCGACTCGATCATCAGGCCTTGCCGGAAGATGGATGACGCGGCATGCGCAGACCCCGAACAAGCTCCATGCCCGAAAGAAACCAAGTGAACGTAACGAACCTCGAACTCAAGAATCCTTCATCGGCGATTGCCCTCGTTTGTTTTGCGCTGCTCGCCTCCGGCTGGGCCCGCGATTCGGCCGCCGAGGATTGGCCCGAATGGCGTGGCGAGGGCCGCCGGGGCGTCTGGGAATGCGAGAACGTGATCGAGGAGTTTGCACCGACGGGTCTGAACTTCAAATGGCGCGCGCCGGTTCGGGGGGGATACTCGGGCCCGGCCGTCGCCGGGGGGCGGGTCTTTATCACCGATTACCAGCGCATTCAGGCCAATCGCGGCGTCGAGCGCGCGCTGGCCCTCGAATCCGACACGGGCACGGTCATCTGGACCGACGAGTGGACGACTCAATATCACGGTCTGAACCGCGACATCGGCCCGCGCGCCACTCCAACGGTCGACGGCGAGCGCGTTTACGTCCTCGGCGCGATGGGGATGCTGCGCTGCCTTTCGGCCGCGACCGGCGAGTTGATCTGGAAGCTGGATTTCGTCGAGGAGCTGGGGGCGGAACTTCCGATCTGGGGCGTCTGCGGCTCGCCGATCATCGATGGTGATCGGCTGATCTGTTACCTGCCAGGCGCTCCAGGTGGTATGGTCGGCGCGTTCGACAAGTTCACCGGCGAGCCGCTGTGGCGCAGTCTCAAGCATATCGATCAAATCGGATACGGCCAGCCGGTTATTTATGATGCCGGCGGCGCACGTCAGTTGGTGGTCTGGCATCCCGAATCGGTCACGGCGCTTATGCCCGAGACGGGCAATACGATCTGGGATGCGCCGTTCGAGGTCCGAAGCGGCCTGACGATCGCCCAGCCTGTGATCGATGGCGATCTGCTTTTCGTCAGCTCGTTTTATAACGGATCGATGATGCTCCAGCTCGACGCCGCCGAGCGCGAGGTGACATCGCTGTGGAAAGGCACAAGCACGAGCGAGACAAAAACTGAAGGGCTGCACGCGCTGATGACGACGCCGGTCCTGCGCGAGGGATACGTCTATGGCATTTGCAGCTACGGACAGCTCCGATGCCTCGAAGCCCGCACCGGACTCCGCCTCTGGGAGACGAACGAGGCGACCGAACACGCGCGCTGGGCGACGGCGTTTCTCGTGCGCAATGGCGACCGGTATTTCATCAACAACGATCGGGGCGAGCTGATCATCGCGCACCTCACGCCCGAGGGGTATGACGAGATCAGCCGCACGCATCTGATCGACCCGACGACTCCCGAGAGCGGCGTGCGAGCGAGCGGCGGGCCGGTCAATTGGAGTCACCCCGCATATGCCGGCGGCCATATCTTCGCGCGAAACGATCGGGAAATTGTTTGTGCCTCGCTCGTCGAGGAGTAGATTGGGGGCGAGGGTAGACCGAACGCCATGCAATCGATCAAATCACGCCGTAAGTTTCTGGAAGGCGCCCTGGCGGCAGCCGTGGGCACCGGCGCGTTGCCGCTTTTTGCCGGGGATGATTCAACGAGCGAGGGCGTCCGACTCCGGACGATTGCTTTCGATGTGGGAGGCTGCAAGGGGTTCCCGGTGGCCAAGGCCCGCGCGGCCGTGCGCGATCTGAACCGCGAGATGCCGCGCCGGTTCGCCGACGCGCTACGACGGTTCTCGCCCGATCTGCTTACGTTTGGAGACGCGCCGTCCAAAACCGTGGTGCTGGAGATTGCCGCGGCGCTCGGCATGGAGGCCATCTATTTCGCGAGCCCCGGGGCGGTCTCCAAACCCGGGGCATTGCTCACGCGCCTGAGCGTCGCCGAGCAGGCCAATTGCCCGATCGCGGGAGGCAGACGTCCGGCGGCGTTGTTCGCGGGGCATTGGGGCCGCGCTGTCGTCAAGTCGTCCGGCGGCGATCTCGTCATCCACACGCTTGGACTGAATAGCACGGACGCCGAGGTCCGCGCCTCGGAGATCGATGAAGTCCAGCGCGTCGCGCGTGGCGAGATCGATGCGGGCGGTTCGGTCCTTGTTCAGGGCAACCTCGGCAACCTCGCGCACATGGCGGGCGATGCGGATTCGGAGAGTTGGACCGACGCAGGATTTACCGATGCGCTGGACGCGCTTGGGCGCGGCATGACGAACACGTTTTCGTCGAACAATCCCACCCGCCGACTCGATACCATCCTCGCCGCCGGCCCGATCGCTGCGCGCCTGGACGAAGCCCGGGTGCTCTACGAGCCGCCCTTCCGCTTTGATGCGCGCGACCGCGAGTCGTTCGCGCTGTCCGAACACCTGCCGGTCATGGCGTCGTTCGCGACATAATTACCGCAATTGTTCCGCAATCTTTTTCGATCAAGCGTGTCCCAAGGCTCAGTTCTGAAATCCCTGGCCGGGGCCGAAGTATAGAATATCGCCGCTTGAGATCGTGCCGTTGGTCGGGTCGTAGAGCGAGGCCACGCTTGGCGGTTCGGGCTCGTCGTGGATGCGGTCCGGCCCGTGGCTGAGGATGTAGTACTTGGCCGTCGCGGGCTGGCCACCCAGTTCCTCGATGTATTCGGTGAACTCGTCCTCGCCCGGATCGCCGAGACGCTCGAAGGCGTAATCGCGCGTCAGGAAACCGAACTGCGGGTTCTCATTGAAATCACCTTCTTCGGGGAACGGCTCGGCGAGGCGGCTCGTGATGTATGAGATCGGCGTCGTGATGACGGTTGAGAGGCGGGTCTCGAAAATCTCGGCCGGACCGGCGCCCGGATAAGGGAAGATATCATTGCCTTCCTCGTCGGCGACGATCGGGTAGACGTTGTTATCGACAGCGTAGGATTCGATCGCCGTGGCCAGAGTGCGCATATCGGCCTTTGCGCGCGAGACTTTTGCCCGGGCCTGCGCCGCCAGGAAGTTGGGCACGGCGATGGCCGCGAGGATTGCGATGATCGCGACGACGATCAGCAATTCGATCAGCGTGAAGGCGAGCGAGCGCCTTGTTCTATTCGTAAACATGGTTCGGGAGTCCCTCCTCGGGATTCGATTATCTGTGGTGCGGGCGCATGACGCGCCGATGGTCGTTTGCGTTCGAATTTAGACGCACACGATCTGAGGAGGGGGAATCGAAGGAAGCGGGCAACGCGAGGCAAGGTGTTCGTCGGCCGAGGTCGGCGCGGGTCCGGCCCGGCCGGCGTGCGGTGAACCCGCAGATACGGGGGAGAAGAATTTCAACGTATTGACCGGGAGGAAAACGGGCCCCTGGCCGCGCGGATCGCAAGGCGAGGTGAAGCCGGGGCCGGCGGGGGCGCCAGAAGGTGACGCGCCGGGC
>JAJFLK010000213.1 GCA_021772735.1 Candidatus Sumerlaeota bacterium
CAGCTCCGATATCGTCGTCATGAACAAGCGCGCTGACCCGCAGGCCGAGGCCATGGGCCGGCGCGTGCGGAACTATTTGAAGCCCGGCCAGACGTTCTTCATGACCGAAGCACGGCGTCATCGAGATCCGGGAACGGCCGAGTTGTTCTTTGCGATGGCAACCCGAGCCGGATTGGAGATCGACACCGCCGCTCTGGATCTCGGCGCGCGGCCAGCCGATCCGGCCGTTTTGCTTGCGCGGCGTAATTATCTCGGAGCGGTTGTCGACGCGCACGAAGACTACTATGCCGAGATGGCTCGTGAGATCGCCGGGGCGCGCAAGAGCCCGGCCAAGGCGCGCGCATGGCGAGCGCGGCTCAAGCGCGTATGGGATGAATACGGTTTTCGCGGCCTGCCGGAAGCCGGTGTAAATGCGGGCGAGGCCGCAGGCTCGGCGGGCAAATCGGCCAAAGGCACCGAGCAGATCGAGAGCGGCGTCATGTGGCGAACGGGCGCGAAGGGTCGCCGCGTTCCGATTGCGCGCGAATCAACCTGCGGGCTGTGGGTGCCCGTCATCGGCCTGCCGCCCGAAGATGCCGATGTGCGCCAGATCATCGAATATTTCTACAAGCAGAACGCGCCCGGGAGTTTCCCGTTTACCGAAGGCGCGTTCTCGCATCGCCGGGCCGATCAGAACCCGATCCGCATGTTCGCCGGACTGGGTCTCTCGGAGACGACCAACGAGCGATTCCATCTGCTCGCGAGCCGGGGTGGCCCGCCGCGTCTCTCAACGGCCTTCGATTCGCTGACGCTTTATGGCCTGGATTCGGACGAACCCGGCGCGCTGGCCAAGGTCGGCGAGGGCGGCGTCGCCGTCGATACCGTCGAAGACATGGTGCGCCTATTCGACGGGTTCGATCTCGAAGATGGTTCGGTCTCGCTCACGATGAGCGGCCCCGCGCCGCAGATCCTGGCGATGTATTTTGCGGCGGCGCGCCGGCGCGGATTCGATCTGCACAAACTACGCGGCACGATCCAGACCGATATCCTGAAGGAAGTTCACGCGCAGAACGAGAGCCTGTTTCCGCTGGATCCCTCGCTGCGTCTGATCGGCGATATGGTCCAGTGGTGCATGGCCGATGCGCCGCTGTGGTATCCGATCTCGATCTCCGGCTACCACATCCACGAGAAGGGCGCCAATGCGGTTCAGGAACTTGCTTTCACGCTGGCCAACGCGTTCACATATATCGAGGCTCTGATCGGGCGCGGGCTGCCCATCGAAAAATTCACGAGCCGCCTGACGTTCTTTTTCACCGCCGGCTCCGAGCTGGAGTTTAACGCGCTGGGGCGGGTCGCCCGGCGCATCTGGTCAGTTGCGCTCGAACGCCATTACGGTGTGAAAGGCGCGGGCCGCAGGCTCAAATTTCATACGCAGACCTCGGGCCGGTCGCTGCTCGACGTCGAGCCGCTGCATAACCTCGCCCGCGTCACGCTCCAGGCCGCTCACGGACTGGACAATAATACGAACTCGCTCCACACAAACTCGTATAAGGAGACCTATACGACGCCCGAAGCCGAAGACGTCGCCCTGGCGATGGGATGCCAGCAGATCCCGCTCCTCGAATCCGGCGATTATCGTTTCATCGAGAACATGAATCAGGGCGGATACGGGCTGAGCTATCTCGAAGACGAGCTTGAGCGCGCGGTGCATCGGATTTTCCGCGAGATCGATCATCAGGGCGGCGTGCTGCCCGCGATTGAGAACGAATACTTCCGCACGCTGATCTCCGAAGAGGTTCACAAGGAGCACGCGGCCCGCGCGCGCGGCGAACGCGTGATGGTCGGCGTGAATTATCTCACTTCGGATCGCGAGGCTCCGCGCGGCGAGCTGGTGGCGATCCCGATGAGCGAGAAGCGCCGGCAGGTCGCGCGCACGCGAGAGTTCAAGCGCGCCCATAAAGGCGAAGCCGAAGCCGCGCTGGCTCGGATTAAAGACGTAGCCCGCGGCGACCAGAACGTCTTCGCGGAGATGATGAACGCGGCCGAGGTCGCCTCGGTCGGCCAGATCACGCACGCCCTGTGGGACGTCTGGGGTCGCTTCCGCGCGTCGATGTAAACGCGGCGAGCCTGCGCGGCGAATTTGCCCGGTGGGAGTTGCGGTCTGAACTTTCTCTTCCTCGATACCGTCGGATACGAATCCGCCCTGCGGCTTTCAAGCCATCACTTCGAGCGCATCCTCGCCGGGCGTGGTCATCGCGTTGTGGCGCTCGCCGCGCCGGTCACGCCCCTGCATCGTCTGGCGCGTTCGGGGCGCCGTGCCATCGCCCGCAGGTTCGAGTTCCACCGCCGGGGCCTGGCCGAGGCGCCCCAGGGATTGCAGAGCGGCGCGGCCAAGGGCGTATTGAATTGGGTGCCCAAGACCTGGCTGCCGGTTAAGAATGTCTATCCGCTCAACACGCCGCGCGCTCTGGAGCTCGCCGCATCGGGATATATGGACGATGTCCGGCGTCGCTTGGCCGGGATCGATTTCGTCCCCGATGTCGTGAGCATCGAGAACCTGGCGTATGGCGAGCTTGCGCGTTCGTTCACGGACGCGGTGCTTCATTATCGCATGGTCGATTGCGTCGAGGGCTTTACCGACATGCCGCGCTGCATGATCGAAGCCGAGCCGGGTCTGCTCAACGATGCCGATTTGGTCTCGATCACCTCTCGCCAGTTCGCAGGCAAGCTCGCCGGGCGCAACGAGTCCAAGGTTATCTACGCGCCCAATGCCGTCGATATCGAGCACTTCGCGCGGTCTGAAGGCGGCCCGACATTCGGATCATCCAGTGCCTCGTCAGATCGTCCCGCCGAATACGCCGGATTCGAACGGCCCATAGCAATTTACGTCGGCGCTCTTCGCGGGTGGTTCGATTGGGAGATGCTGCTCGAAGCGGTGCGGCGGCTGCCCGAGGTCGAGTTCGTTCTAATCTCGCCGGATCGGCCGCGCGAGGATTACTCGGCGTTTCGCAACGCGCGATGGATTCCCGGCGTGGATTACGAGCGTCTGCCCGCCTATCTCCGGCATGCTTCCGTGGGCCTGGTGCCGTTTTTGGATTCGCCCCTGGTCGCACCCGTCAATCCGATGAAGATGTATGAATATCTGGCTGCGGGGCTCCCGGTGGTCTGTGGCGATTGGGCGGAATTGCGCCGGATCGGAGCGCCCGTGCGAAGGGCCCGGACCGCCGCCGAATTCGCGACCGGCATCAAGCAGGCCATTCGCGAGGGGCCGCTTCGGGACCGCAGGGATTTCCTGGCTTCCCATTCATGGGAGGCCGAGGTGGACGATCTGCTCGGGCGAATCGGCGAGCTCCGCTAGATTTGGAGTGCTCGGCGAAACTGGACCTCATCGCTCCGCTCGTATGCGACGATGAGATTATAGTGACGACGACGGTATCCCGGGCTCAGCCCGGCCGTATTTAGGTGGCACGCTATCGGGTGCGGTGATATTTAGGTCCGTCGGTTGGCCCAATCCGGAGTATATTGGATAATCGCAGGGGATAGACCGCCATGATTAGACGAAGAGTGTCGTGGATGATCCGCCTTGGAGGCGTGTTGGCTTTGGCCGTCGCGGCGGTATCTCCATTAGCCGCACAGCAATCCGGATCGAGTCGGGCTGATCAGTTCCGCGAGAGCTTGCGCAAGCTTTTCGCGCAGCGCGAGTATGAGAAGCTCATCGAAGTTGTCGCCCAGGCTCAGCAGTATGAGACGGAACCCGAAATCGCTCGCGTGGCGATGTATTACCGCAGCCAATCCGAGCGCCGGCTCCAGGAGATTCGGTCGGCCGCCGATAGCCCGTTCCGCCGCCGCTTGAATCAGGCCGTTGAGCTGAAGATCCCCGTCCGCACCCCCATACCCAGAATAGTCGTCCCGATTCAACCGCCTTCGCCGAGTCCGCCAGCCGAAGTTCCAGCTGAGACTCCAGCCGAGACTTCTCCCGAACCCCCCGTCGTGCCCTCTGCCGATGATCCCGGCGAGACTTCGCCCGACCCCCCCGCCCTGCCCTCAGCCGATGATCCCGGCGAGATCGCGCCGGAAGGCATAACCGAGCCGTCGGCGGCCCAGGCGTCTGCGGTGGGTGTGAAATCCAGAGGCGGTATCAGTCCGCTCATCATCGGCGCCGGCGTGGCCGGAGTCGCCCTGATCGCGCTGGTTCTCTTGATGCGAGGGCGCGGGAAGAAACCCGAGGAGGCCGCCGCGGAGCCCAAGGCGCCTTTCGAACCCGAACCCGTCGCAGCGGCCGAGCCCGCGACTCAGGTTTTCGCCGAGAGCGATCAGCTCAACGGGATTTTGGATGAAGTCGAGCCCGAAACGGCCATCCATGAACCGCCTGAACCCATCGTTGAGGTCACTGAGATTGAAGTCGAACCGATCACGGCCGAAGGAGTCGCAGCTGCTTCGGAGTCAGCCGGGGCCGAAACCGAAGAGCCGGAGACTGACCGGCCCGTGGCCCAAAGCGGGGAGACAAGCATAGGTCTTGGGGGCGCTGGGACGGAGTTTGAGCTGGATACGAAAAGCCTGGGCTCCGAGGCAGATCCCTGGGAGGAACTTCCCGAGCCCTCGGATTCGGACACGGCCGCACCGGGTGATGACGACGCCGAGCTGCCCTCAGAAATTCCGGCCTCCTTGATCGCGGGAGATCAAAGCGAATCTGAATCTGTCGACAGCGTGCCCGATAGCGATCTGCCCCGCGCTTTGGGCGAAGCTGAGGAGCCTTCGGCGGGTGTTATTGACGTTTCGCCGATTTCGCCCGCCGCCGAACGCCCACCATGGGAAACCGATTCGGAGACGGATACGCTCGCCGAGCTTAGTTCTGAGCACCGCGCAAAGCGGAGTGGCGCGGGCGATGACGCTTCGGCCATATCGCTCGATGAGCTGGGGGCCGGAGGGCCCGGAGCTGAACCGGACACTTCGGTCGTTGAGGCGCAATTCGAGAATATCCCCTCGCCCGAAGACGAAGAGACCGATCTTGCGCGGGCCGGGGATGACGAAACGATCGCGACCGGCCAGGCCGATACCGTTGTCGAAATGGAACCCGCGCGGCCGGCTCGTGATCCGTCGCTGGCCGAGAAAGAAATCCTGCCCGAGGGCGAGCAGCTCGAAGAGCTTGAGGCCGTGCTTGATTTTGACGACGAGTCGTCCTCAAGTTCTGGCCCGATTGACGGCGATTCGGACCTGCCCAAGGTCAAGGTCTTTCACAAGGACGAGACCGTCCATATGCTCGCCGACGATTATTCGGGCGAGGATACGCTTCCCGCCGGCGGAATCTCTGAGCGCGAGGATACTTCGCGAGCCAGGACTGAGCCGAGCGAAGAGATCGACGCCGACCCTTCGGGTGATCCGTTCGAGCGGGCCCGCGCGCAGGGCATGAAGGCCTTCGAAGAAGAGAGATGGGACCGGGCTTTGCATCATCTTTCGGTCGCCTCCGCATTGCGGCCTGAGGCTAATGATGTGAAGATGAAATTGCGCGAGACACGGCGGCGACGCAAAGAGCGGAAGTGAGAATGGCCTCGGGCGGCGCCGGAGCGCGAGGGCTGGACGCTGAAGAAGGGTAATCGCACTTTACGACCGGATGAGGGAGGAGGGTGAGGAGAGCAACGAATCGGAGATGGCAGAGTTTTATGGCCGGTGTGCGCGCGGATCGCCACGGGCTCGAAAATGGGCCATCCCTATGACGTTAGTGAGTTCGATAGGTTTTGAGCCAACATTTCTAAATTGGGAGTTCAAATGCTTTCGTGGCTCCTGCGCTGCCCCGCTTCGGCCGGGCGGATTGGAAAGGCGACGGTTGAGGACCCCCACCTGAGTCTCTCAGGTTCAAACGATCGGATGCCACGGCGGAACGGGGATGGTCTATTGAAACGGTTTGTTCGGGCCGGGCGGATTTCGTGCCATCGCCGCCTCCGCCGCCTCCCCCATTTTCGTTTCTCCAATCGCCTTGACATTGCTCTGGAGCATCCAATAATGAGACGTGAACTGCGGTTCCGGCGAAGACGCCGGGCCTGCGATCTCGTGAACGGGCGAGCACACCGGGAGAGATTCCGATACCCATGTCCAAACGAATTCTAGCCGTCGACGACGAAGCCGATGTCCTGCTCATCGTCCGGACTGCCCTGCAGAGCGAGGGGTTCGAGGTTTCGACCGCCTCGAACGGGGCCGATGCGCTTGAGTCTGCTAAAGAAGATCCCCCCGATCTTGTCATTCTCGATGTGATGATGCCCGGGATGAGCGGATTCGAGGTTCTCGCTGAATTAAAATCCGACGAGGGCACCGCTGAGATTCCGGTGATCATGCTCACAGGCCTCTCGGATCGCACGAAAATCCAGGAAGCCATCACCGGCGGGGTCACGTATTACGTCGTCAAGCCATTCGAATTCGAAGATCTGATCTGCAAAGTCAACGAGGCGCTCGACGGCGAGTACGTCTAGGGCCGTACGCCTCTGCGATCGTCCTCGCGCGCGTTCGCACCTTTACGGAGCGCGAATCGCCCAGACGCCGTGAATTTCATCCTTATCACGACCCAGAGTGCGGCTGCGGCAAGGCTACCCGCGTGGGCCCCGTTTCTCCCTCGCGGCCTCAGGTACGCTTTGCCGCTGATTCTCTCGGCTTTCGTCATCGGCTCACTTTGCGACGCTCAAGCAGCCCCCGATCTTAAGCTCCACGAGAAAGTGCCCAATCAGGCAGAGAAGGATGTGGTCGGGCTGACGACCAAAAAGATCGTCCGCGGAACGCCCGAGTTCGCACTACTCGTCAAGAACATGAACGCCGATGTCGTCTTCAAGGACGAGGAGAAAACCGGGGCCGACCGCATGATGTCGTCCCGGATGAAGGGCTTTGTCGACGCGCTTGCGCCGCTGGTCAAGGCGGAATGGGCAGGCGTGAAGCTTCGGATTACCGAGGCCTGGGACGAGGACAACGAGCACTCGGGTTCGAGCACTCACTATGAGGGCCGGGGGGCGGACATTACCGCCTCGGACATGGACAAAGCCAAGCTGGGTCGGCTCGGTCGCCTTGCTGTCGATGCCGGATTTGACTGGGTATTTTTCGAAAACAACACCGGCGCCGCGCATGTGCATGTCTCCGTCAAACGAGAGCCGCCCGCCCCGGATGACGGGGCCTCCTCCTCTGCTCCGCCGCCGATTCAAAAGAGCGGTCAGAATTAGCCCGACGGCCGTCGGGGCGAACAAGAAATCGACCTCGATAATTTACAATCATTGTTAATTCGGTGGTCCAGGGTGTGTAAATGTCTTGTTGCTGGATTGCGTTCTGCGATGGTCCCGGCGCTCCCCGGACTCGTGGGTCCATATCGGACCTATATCAAATAAAATCAATCTCGAACGTAGAAGCCGGAACCCCCGGAGCGGCCCCGCCTTCTTCTCGATCTCTGTCCCATGCACGTCTCAAAGAGCTTGCTAATTTATACGCCCCTGCTAGAATCTCGCGTTTGCCCGTGCGGAGGATGTATGAATCACCTGCCTCCGCCGGGCCAATTCGACCCGGGCCGCGCCAACCAAGCGCCTGCTCACCAAAGATAAGGACCTGCTGATGATTGCGATTCCGATTCTCGCCAGCCTGATCGCCCTGGGCTTCATGGGCTATCTCATCAAGGATGTGCTCCGAAAGCCACGCGGCGGCGTGACGATGGTTGAGATCTCCGATGCTATTCAAGAAGGCGCCAAGGCGTTCCTAAAGCGCGAATACACCTATATCGCGGCCTTTGTCGTCGTCATTTTTGGCCTCTTTGTGGGCATCGGATTCTGGAAACCCGATGTCGGCGTTGATTACCAGACCGGTATCGCCTTCGTCTTCGGCGCTTTCGGCTCGGGCCTGGCTGGTCTTATCGGCATGATGATCGCCACGCAGGCCAACTCGCGCACGACGCAGGCTGCCCTGGACAGCGGCGTCAGCGGAGCGCTTACGGTCGCGATCTCCGGCGGCGGTGTGATGGGCATGGGCGTGGTCGGCGTCGCGCTGATGGGCCTTTGCATCGTCTACGCAGTGACCGACGGGAACACGAACATCGTGAACGGATATGCGATGGGCGCCTCTCTCGTTGCCCTCTTCGCCCGCAGCGGCGGCGGAATTTATACCAAAGGCGCCGATATGGGCGCCGATCTGGTCGGCAAAGTTGAAGCAGGCATCCCCGAAGACGATCCGCGCAACGCGGCGACGATCGCGGACAACGTCGGCGACAATGTCGGCGATGTGGCGGGCCTGGGCTCAGACCTCATGGAGTCTTACGTCGAGGCGATGATCGCCGCGATGGCGATCTCCGCAGCGGGTCTTGTCTTCGCGGGCGAAACTGCCGAGGCCGTGGAGGCCGCCAAGGCGTCCATGAATATGATTCCGTTTATGATCGCGGCAGTGGGTATTATCGGTTCGATCATCGGCGTCATCTACGTCCGCTCGTTCGCCAAGCAGAACCCGCAATCCGCTCTGATGAACGGCACATACATCGCGGCCGCGTTGACTGCTCTCGGGACGGCTGGGGTCGTCTGGGTGCTCGGCTCCGATTTCGAGGCCGATGGAGTCACATACGGCAAGATGGGCATTTTCTTCTCTACCGTCATCGGCGTTCTTGCCGGCACGGGCGTGGGTTTCATGTCTCAGTATTTCACCTCGGCCGATTTCAAGCCCACGCGCGGGATCGCCAAGAACTGCGAGAGCGGCGCTGCCCTGACCATCACCGAAGGCCTTTCTGTCGGCATGAACAGCACTTTGGTTCCGACTCTCATTCTTTGCGTCGCGATCATGGCCTCGTTCCACTTCGCCGGGTATTACGGCGTGGCGCTGGCGGCCTTCGGCATGCTGGCAACGACCGGTGTCATCGTCTCGGTCGATTCCTACGGACCCATCGCAGACAACGCCGGGGGCATCGCCGAGATGGCGCACCTGGACCCTTCGGTTCGCGAGATCACAGACAATCTGGATTCGGTCGGCAACACGACCGCCGCGATCGGCAAGGGCTTCGCCATCGGCTCGGCGGCCTTCGCGGCCCTTGGCCTTCTAGTCGCATACATGAAAGTGGCTGAGATCGAATCGGCCGACCTCGCGGATCCCAAGGTGCTGGTCGGACTGCTGGCCGGCGGCATGTTCCCGTATTACTTCAGCTCCAAGCTCTTCAAGGCCGTGACGAAATCGGCCTTCGCGATGATCAATGAAGTCCGCCGCCAGTTGCGCGAGATCCCCGGCATCATGGAAGGCAAGAACAAGCCGGATTATACTCAGTGCGTCAAGATCGCCACGGACGGCGCGATTCAGGGAATGCTTTTCCCCGGTGGACTGGCCATCGCGACTCCGATCTTCGTCGGTCTCGTCTTCGGCAAGGAATGCCTGACGGGCGTCCTGGTCGGTTCGCTGATCTCAGGCCTGATGATCGGCATCCAGATGGCGAACAGCGGCGGCGCGATGGACAACGCAAAGAAATACATCGAAGAAGGCCATCACGGCGGCAAGAACAGCGACGCCCACAAGGCAGCAGTCGTCGGTGATACCGTCGGCGATCCGCTCAAGGATACCGTCGGCCCCTCGATCAACATTCTGATCAAGCTTATGTGCGTCATCGCGCTGGTGTTCGCGCCGCTCCTGCGCTAAAGCGCGCGCCGGTTCGAGTTTCAAAGAGCGCCCGGCGAATCAGGCTCCGACTGAGTTTTGGATTCAGGCCCTGGGTTCGAGAGAAATCATCCGTTCATAATGGGTGCCGAGCCGCGATATTCTGCGGACCGCCGTTCTGCGTGTGCTCCCGTCCTCATAGTGGGTGTGATGCGCGTACGGCCCGACGCCGGAACCTATAGTCTGAGATTGTCTGAGAAGGAGAAGAATAATGGAAAATGCCGAAGCTTTAGCCGAAGCGATCTGGCCCCTCGCCGTGACTTACGGCACGCGCGTGGTGGGCGTGCTGATACTGCTTGTGATCTCGTGGATTGTGGCAGGCTCCATGAGTCGATTGGTTCGCCGCGCACTCGATCGATCCCGGCTCGACGCCTCGCTTTCGCACTTCGCGAGCCGTCTGGCATACTGGTCGATCCTGCTCATGGCCATGCTGGCGTGCCTGAGCGCCTTTGGCATTCAGACGACGAGTTTCGCCGCTGTGATCGGCGCGGCGGGTCTGGCGATCGGTCTGGCGTTCCAAGGCACGCTGTCCAATTTCGCCGCCGGTATCATGCTTCTGGTTTTTCGTCCGTTCAAAATTGGTGATTTTGTCAAGATTGGGGGAACAGCCGGCACGGTCCAGATGATCGACCTGTTCTCCACGGCGCTTGATGCGCCCGACAACTGCCGCGTCATCGTCCCGAACCGCGATGTCTTCGGATCGACAATCGAGAACGTCACGCATAACTCCTGGCGACGCGTGCAGGTCGAAGTCGGCGTGGATTACGCGGCTGATATCGACCGCACCCGCGCGGTGCTCGAACGGGCGGCGGCGAGCGTCGGCGGGCAGCTTGAGGACAAGGAAGCCCAGGTGGTTCTCGATGGGCTTGGCGCGTCGTCGGTCGATTGGGCCGTCCGCGTTTTCTGCTCTACGTCAGATTTCCTTAATGTCAAACAGGCGACGACTCGCGCCGTCAAACTCGCGCTCGATGAGGCAGGCATCGGGATTCCCTATCCGCATATGGAAGTGAACTTGCGCCGAAGCGACGACGTTGCGGCCTAAGCCGTCTAGACGTCAAACGGTCCGGAGTTTAGCTAGTGATGTTCGTCACCGACGGTCGGCGGTGCGGGCGTCTCAGACGCCCCGATACCCGCGAACAACGCGCCGATCAAGAGCGCCGCGCACATGCTGATGGGCAGCGCCCATCTGTTTTCCCAAATCTGACGGCCGTTGGGGCCGTCCGAGACCCGTGCACCTGCATGTTCACGTTCATGCAACTCGCCGCCATTATCGTGCGATTTGTGGGATCCCGCGCTCATTGAGTCGTGATCGTCGTGCGATTCGTGATTGCCCGCGTCATGAGCTCCCCCGACATGATCGCCCCCGCCGGCGGAGTGGCCCTGCGCCGCCGCATCATCGGCCTGGGCGACGGTGAAGCCGCGAATGTAATTAACCGCGTGCCAGATATCGTCCAGCTCATCGACGTAATCTTCGTATGGATTCATTTGCCCGCGTCCGGTGGCGATCTTGTAGTAGAGCGCGCCGTCGGTGTGTTCCTCGCCCCAGCCGGGCCGCGTGAAATCGCGCGGAGTCAGCCCGGGAATGAACTGAAGCGACACGCCGTCACCTCGGCCGGTTGTCCCGTGGCAGGTCTCGCAGTGTTCGATGTAAATCTCGCGTCCGAGATCAAGGGAATCGGCCGTGGCCTCAAACGGATTCTCAATCGCAGCCTCTTGCTCGGGGACAAACCACGGCTCCAAATCCTCACCGGCCGTGGACGCTGCCGCCGAAACATACGAGCCGGCCAGAGCGGCCACCGCGAGTGTGCCAAGTGCACGGCGCGATCGTTTTTTCAAATTCATTCCTCGTCGCAAAGCGATCTCCTCCAGAGCAGATGATCTCTCCGAATTTGTCAGGCGTCGCTCGGAGGCGGCCCGACGCCTCAGGGGTTTTCAGGCCGTTATCTTGAACCAGGCAGCGGGCTCCGGGCCAGTCTTGATTCGCCTCAATTGCGAAACTTAGAGCCCCGCCCCCTAATAGTCAGAAAAGATCAGGCTGGACCGCCCGACGGACCGCCGTCAAGATATGCGTCGAGTGCATTTCCCGACGTAATTTCGGATGGCAAGACGGCAGATGGCTATGAGTCCGTTGTTCGATTATCTGAAGCAGGAACGGGATGAAGAGCCCATGGTTCCGGGCTCCTTCCTCAAGCTGCCGTCGGCATCGATCCACGATGTCTTGCTCGATCAGGCCGATCGCATGGGGGATTCGGTGGCCATCGAGTTCTCCGGTCGGACCGTGACCTACGCCCAGGCAGCCGAGCGATCACGACGCTTTGCCTCGGGTCTGGTGGCCCTGGGGATCGGTCGCGGCGATCGCATCGGCGTGATGATGCCCAATTGCCCCGAGTTCCTTTACGCCTATTACGGCTCGCTGATGGTCGGAGCAACGGTCGTCATGTTCAACGTCATGCTGACGCCGGACGAGATTGAGTATCAGCTCGCTGATTCTGGGGCGCGATTTATGGTCGTTGCGGCATCATTGCGCCTCGGTCTGGAGGCGGCCGCAGCCAAATCCGGCGGGCTTGAAAAAATGATCGTCATAAACGGCGCCGAAGCAGGCGGCGGCCCTGAATCCAAGGGCGGCGCGACCGTCATGGACTTCAACGCCTTAATCGGCTCAGGCGATCCGGATTTCGAACCCGAGGCTTCGGAGTTCGGCGAGATCGTGATGATCATCTACACTTCGGGCACCACCGGCAAACCCAAGGGCGCGATGCTCACGCAGGCCAACGTGCTGGCGATCATGGCCAGTTATCTTGAGATGCGTCCGGGCGAACGAGGTGAGCGCGTCCTGTGCGTTCTGCCGCTGTTTCATGTCTTCGGCATGAACGCGCTGCTCAACATGACCATGCTAACCGGCGGCACCCTGGTGCTTCAGCCCCGGTTCGAGGCCGCCGCTGTCAT
>JAJFLK010000214.1 GCA_021772735.1 Candidatus Sumerlaeota bacterium
ATCAGTTCGCTGCCTTGCTCGGCCGCGAGCATGATCACGCCCATGATGGACTTCGCGTTGACCTGCTGACCGTCTTTTGAGAGGTGAATTTCGCAATCGGTGAATTCGGCCGCCAGTTTGACCAGCTGACTGGCGGGCCGCAGGTGCATGCCTAGTTTGTTCGGTATCTCCACGACGGCCCGAAAGGATACGGCTGTCGAGGGTGCGCTGTCTGTCGGGTTGGTCTGCAAGATTGTGTCTCCAACGGTTCTAATGTGGATGAGCATCCGGCTCGGGTCAAATTCAAATCAAGCGTCCGAACCTGGATCAAAAGTCTGCGGACGGAATCTTTAGGGGGTTGTCCGAAGAAAGGCCGCCTCTTAGATGAACGTCAACGTGCCAAAGTTCGGGGCATGGCCTGGCCGACCTGAGCATTCGGTTCGCCGTAAGGGGGTCAGCCAAGCTCGCCCGATTGTAGAGGCTTGTAATTAAAAGTCAATCCTATATGCGAGATCCGGGGGGCATTTCCCGGAAGAGGAGGCGGGCATCACAACTCGATAGTAGATCTAAAGTGCTCTTGTTATTGCCTTTACATCGCCGAGGTCGGGCCGAATCGATTATTTCCAGACCCTGACGGCGGATCGAGCAATCGCTGGCGCACAGGGCTGGGTTTCTTGTTCTTGAGCGAAATCGGCCCGGATAAGTGACGCGGCGGTCAAATTTCTTGTCCGTCAGTCGAATGTCTCGTCTTCCTTGGCGGATGAGACAGTGGCACAATCGGATCGTTCAAGTTGTCGCTGTCTCGCAGTGCCGCTTCGAGAAAGGCAATTTTGACGCCGGTCGCCCCACGTGATACAAAGGCGCCTGCGAATCCGTCTATGAAAATCCGTCCGACAACAAATCGCATTCTCGCCTCTGTGGCTCTTGCTGCCCTGCTTGCTTCGGGCGCGGGCTGCGATGCCTCGGCCGACGACGCCAGGCTCGCCCCAACGGCGGCTGTACGCTCGCTCTCCGCGACGGGTCAACCAGGGCCGTCCAAACCGGCGGAGGGGGCAGAACCGGAGCAATTCCACCGTGGCGTCTGCTACGCGCACAGTTGGCGCGGCGGTGGCGGAGGAGGCGGTTATGGGACCGCAATCTCGGCCGAATCGATCGCCGAGCTGGGCGAGATGGGCGTGAACTGGATCTCTCTGACGCCGTTCGCCTACCAGAGATCTCTGGAGGACACCCGTCAGGGCACGATCCACGACCGGGCCGGACACGAAACCGACGACGCGATGGCCCGTGATATCCAAGCGGCCCGGGATGCCGGAATCCGGGTTATGCTCAAGCCCCACGTCTGGATCAGGCACGGCGAGTGGCCGGGCAATATCGACTTCGATCGCGATGAGGATTGGGCCGCGTGGTTTGAGTCCTACACTGGGGTCGCCGTTCATTATGGCCGGTTCGCGCAGAGCAGTGGCGCGGCGGCCTATTGCATCGGCAATGAGCTCAAGGCGACCGCCATCTCTCAGCCCGAGCGGTGGCGCGCCCTGATCGCGCAGGTCCGCGAGGTTTATGAGGGCCCGCTTGTCTACGCCGCGAACTGGGACGAATACGACCGGCTCACCTGGTGGGACGCCGTGGACTTTGTCGGAGTGAACGCCTACTTCCCGCTTGCCGAGGAGCCGGACCCGACACTGGATCATCTCATCGCCGGCGCACTCGAAGTTCGCTCGAAAATCGAGGCCTTCCAACGCCGGGTCAACCGGCCGATCATCTTCACCGAGATCGGATATCGCTCCGTCGCCGGAGCGGCCGAGCGCCCCTGGGAGCACGACCGCGCGTCGCACCAGTATGACGGCGAACTCCAGGCACGCTGCTACGAGGCGATCTATCAGACATTCGGCCAGACCCCATGGCTCCGTGGCATCTACTGGTGGAAATGGTTCAGCTCGGGCTCGGCGGCGACGCCCGGACGCATGGCCCGCGATCCCTTCAGTCCGCGCGGAAAACCCGCCGAGCAGGTCGTGCAGACGTGGTATCAGTCCATGGCGGCGCAATAACTGCCCCGACCGAAGGCCTGATTGACGACCTCACGCGCGGCGGGCCAGGTCAGGCCTTTCACACCGGGCCGGAATCTCTTCGCTCACAGCCGGACGTTATCGATCAATCGGGTCGAGCCGACACGGGCAGCGACGGCGACCAGAGTTGCGCCCGCCAGAGCCTGCTCCGTCGGTGCCAGGGTTTCGAGGTCGACGATCGAAAGGTAATCGACCTGAACGAGCGGCGAGGCTTTGAGCTCGTTGAGCCCCAGCTCGGCGAGCCGGGCCGCATCGGCCTGCCCGGCCTCGAACGCATCCCGGATCGCGAACAGCGCCCGCGAAAGCCCGTGCGCCGCACTTCGCTCCTCGGCCGAGAGATACCGGTTGCGAGAACTCATCGCGAGACCGCTCGCCTCCCGGACGGTCTCGATGCCGACCATCCGGACCGGCAAATTCAGATCGCGCACCATCGTCCGCAACATGATGAACTGCTGCGCATCCTTCCAGCCAAAAACGGCCACCGAAGGCTGGCAGATGTTGAGCAGCTTCATGACGACCGTCGCAACGGCGCCGAAGTGACCGGGACGGCGCTCGCCTTCGAGTGGCCCGCTGACGCGCTGGACCCGGACCCGGGTCTGAAAACCCTCGGGATAGACCTCGTCTGGGCGAGGCGCAAAGACAACATCGACCCCGGCATGCTTGGCGGCGTCGCAATCGGCCTCGAAGTCGCGCGGATACGCTTCGAGATCCTCACCGGGGCCAAATTGGCTCGGGTTGACGAAGAGGCTCATCACCAGCGGCGAGCCCAGCCGCCCGCCCTCATGCAGAAGCTTCAGATGCCCCTCATGGAGCGCCCCCATGGTCGGCGCCAGAGCGCTGCTCCTGCCCTCGGCCCGCCATCGAAAGCCCAAGGCTTGCATCTCTTCGATAGCTGATTCGCCCGAAATGATCTGCATGATCAGATTTGCCTTGTCCGTCGCCCGTGATTCCCGGTATTCAGCGACAACCCACTCGCCGGCGGCCGAGCCGCCCGTGAGGGACTCGATCTACACTATGTTATGTATTCACGCGCATGCCCGGCACAGCCGATAGAGAACATAGATCGGCAACGACCGGTCCGTCTATCTTCCTTCCAGGCTCTCCGTACTCATGGCACAACCCGCTTCGGCTGAAACGATCGATATCCACGTCAATGAAGCGAAGATACCAGTTCTCTCGACCGTGGCGACGCAGGCGATCCGCCTGATCAATGGCGGGCGGGCATCGGCCAACGACCTTGAGAAAGTCATCCGCGTCGATCACTCGTTGACCGTGCAAATCCTGCGGCTCGCCAATTCGCCCCTCTTCGCCTCTCGGGTGAAGATCGCCAGCATCAACCAGGCAGTCGTCCGGCTCGGCATGCGATACCTGAACAGCGTCGTCCTCGCCGCAGCCAGCGGAGACATCTACGATAAGAAGGACGCCTACGCGAAAGCGTTCTGGGAGCATTCGATCGCCGTGGCGTTCGCGTGCAGCTGGCTCTCGACCAAAACAAAAATCGGATCGCCCGACGAGTGCTTCGTCGCCGGCATGCTCCACGATGTCGGCAAGGTCGTCATCTATTCGCAAGAACCTAAGTTCTATGCCGGCGTGATCGACAGCGCGTCCGATGCAGGGAAGCGCTTCTACAAGCACGAGCGCGAGAGAATGAACTTCTGCACCCATGAGACGATCGGCGCGCTGATCGCGCGCAAATGGGACATCAGACCCGAAATCGTCGAGGCGATCCGTTTCCATCACGAAATTGAGGACAACGAGGATGCCATTGACGACTTAAACAAGCCCATCGTTTGCCTGGTCTCGGTGGCCAACCTTATCGCAAGCAAGCTGGGCATGGGTCCCGAGGATCCTACGATCATCGATCTGGATATGGCCACCCCCGCGAAGATCATCGGCTTCAAAGAGACAGATTTCGATACGTGCAGCGAAGAGCTTAAACCACTGATCGAGGAGCAGCTGGCGGCGTTCGGTTGATCCTCTGCGCCGGCAGGACCGATTCGAAAGAACGACCGGGCGTGATCGATCCGCCCGTCTCGCGCCCACAGGAATGGCGGCTCATGGCTCAAGCATCCACCGAAACGATCAATATTCGCATCTCGCAGACCGAGCTTCCGGTCCTTTCAACTGTGGCGACGCAGGCGATCGAGCTGATCAATAGCGGGGACGCAACGACAAAGGACCTCGAAAAGGTCATCCGCGTGGATCACTCGCTCACGGTGCAGATCCTGCGGCTCGCCAATTCGCCCCTTTTCGCCTCGCGAGTCAAAATCGCCAGCATCAATCAGGCGGTCGTCCGGCTCGGCATGCGATACCTCAATAACGTCATCCTCGCCGCGGCCAGCGGCGACCTCTTCGACAAGAACGACCCCTACGTGAAAGCGTTCTGGGAGCATTCGATCGCCGTGGCGTTCGCGTGCAATTGGATCTCAGCCAAAACCAGGCTGGGCGCTCCGGACGAATGCTTTGTCGCCGGAATTCTGCACGACATCGGCAAGGTCATCATCTATGCCCAGCAACCGAAGTTCTACGGAGACCTGATCGATAGCGCCTCGGCGGCGGGCGAGCGCTTCTACAAGCACGAGCACGCGAGGATAAACTTCTGCAACCATGAGTCCGTTGGCGCGCTGGTGGCTCGCCAGTGGGAGATCAAGGCCGAAATCGTCGAAGCTATCCGTATCCATCACGAGATCGAGGAAAGCAAAGAAATCGTCGACTATGGCAAAAAGCCCATCCCCTGCCTCGTCGCGGTTGCGAACCTTA
>JAJFLK010000215.1 GCA_021772735.1 Candidatus Sumerlaeota bacterium
CATCGGCCCGGATTCGGAGCGCGAGGGCGGCCTCCGAGGCCGACTGTCATTCGAGCAACTCGTCTATTAAATCCGTTCGGACTTCAGCCCTTGACCGCCTCCTCTCCAAGAATTCCCCCAGGCACGCTGAAGCTCGCGGCACTGAACTCGTTATGCTTTCTCTCGTTCGCGATCATCACTCCGGTGCTCGATAAACTCATCCGCGAGCCGTTCAACCTCGGAAACGAGGGTACGGCCATGTTCATGGCCGTTCACGGCGTCGCCACGCTGATCTTCGGCGTCCTGGCCGGCGCGCTCTCCGACAAGATCGGCCGTCGCGTTAACCTTATTGTCATCGGGCTGATCGGTAGCGGCCTCACGACAACGCTGATCCCGCACATCGGTCACTTCCCGAGCCTTCTGGCGTTGCGTTTCATCGACGGAATGTTCGGCTCCGTTGCCCTCGGGCTGCTTCTCACACGCGCCCTGGATATGGCCGGGGAGGCCAATCGCAATCGCACGATGGGCACCATGTCTATCGCCATCGCGGCCGGCTTCATCATCGCGCCCATTCTCACCGGGCTTCTCGGCCAACGCCATCTCACTGCGCTCTTCGCAATCGCGGGCGCCATGCTGATCCTCGGCGGATTCTGGATGATGGCCGATCTTGGCTCGGCCGAGCGAATCACACGCAGCGATCACAGCCTGCGCTCGTCGATTCGCGTCTTGTCCGCGCGGCCTAGCCTTCTCATCCCCATCGCGTTCGCCTTTTTCGATAAGTTCACCTTCGGCACGCTCGCGCACCTGACTGCGCTCGCCGTCAAGGATCTCTTCGGCCACGAGACTCGCGCGAGTTCACTGATCCTGCTCGGCTTCTGGATCGCTTTCTTGCTGGCTTGCGTCCCCGTCAGCCGCATCTGCGATCGATTCGGTTCGCTCCGTACGCTCGTCATCGGCTCGGCGCTATACGGCGCCGCGCTCATCGCGCTTGGTTGGACCGGTCTGGCCGGATTCGCCGTCGTCATGATCCTGGCCGGCGTCTTTTGCGCGGTTCAATACGTCCCCAGCATTGCCCTGGTCGGCGAGTTCGCCGATCCCGCGCAGCGTGGGTTCTCGATGGGCGTCTGGAACATGTCCGGCTCAATCGGCATCGTCGTCGGGATCATCCTTTCGGGAAAACTATCCACCATCAGTTATGCGCTGGCCTATGGCGTCGCCGGCGGACTGGAGATTGGGGTAGCGCTGGCCGGCTTGATCTCGCTCGCGGCGTTCAAACGCGCCCGCCCCATCGGCTAGGATTTCGGAATTCGTGGGACAGCATACCAAAAAGCTCAATGTCGACGACGGCGTCGAGCTTCGATCGCTCAAAAAATTTACGACCTCTTCGCGTGCCCGCCCTGCTCGGAAAGCCGTTGGCCCAGGCGGGCCAGCGCGTCGGAGCGGTCCATTTTGTCCAGGTGCACGTTGACGATCGAGTATTTGCCGGTGTCCACGCGCGTGGCTGCCAGCGCCGCTTCGAGTTCATCCTCGGTGCGGACCTCGAACCCACGGCCCGGGCCGAACAGCTCGGGCAGGCGGTGATACTGCCATTCCAAGATATCGTTATACGGACCCTCGTTGATGAATCGTTCGGTCGTGTATCCCTTGTTGTTCAGCACGAAGACGATGGGGTTGAGCCCCTGCCGCGCGATGGTAGAAAGCTCCAGACCCGTCATCTGAAACGCGCCGTCGCCGACGATGACGATGGGCCGCAGCTCGGGGTTGGCTTTCTGCACTCCGAGCGCCGCCGGCACCGCGAAGCCCATTGACGTGTAATAGGCCGGGCTCAGGAATTCGGTCCGCTGCGGGATGGTCAGGTCGGCCGCACCGAACAGGCAATCGCCGACATCGGCAACGACGCCCATGTTCGCTTCGAGGAATGTCTCCAGGCGGCGGAAGAATCGCTTGACCGTGATGGCTTGGCCCTTGCGCGCGCGGAACGTCCTCGGCGTGCGCGGCTTGGCCGCCTTCTTCTTACGCCGTGGTTTGACTCGCGCCGCCAGGCCTTCGATAAAATCTCGCAGCTCGATATCGCTGAAGCTGTGATGCTTGATCGCGACGCGTTCGCTCGTCGCGTTGATGGTCCGGCGAATGTCTAGATCGGCGGTGTATATCCCCAGGTTGATGTCGGTCATAAACGCCCCGAGGATCAGCACGCAGTCGGCGCGTTCGATTGTCCGGCGCACGTCTTCGCGGCCCATTGCGCCTTCGTATATGCCGAGGTGCTGGGGGTGGAGCTCATTGATGATCGATTTGCCGAGCAGAGTCGTCGCGATCGGGAAGCCGGAGCGTTCGACAAGATCGAGCAGATTATTTTGCAGGCCGAAGCGGTGGATCTCGACCCCGGCCAGGATTGCGGGTCTTTTGGCCGCGCCAAGCATCCCGAGCGCCTCAACGAGCGCCTCGGCCAGAACCTCCATGTCGCTCACTTCGGGCTCGGTCCGCAGCCGCCGGGGTGCCGCGCATTTCAGATCGACGACGTCGCGCGGCAGCTCGATATAGACCGGGCGCTTGTGGCGCAGGCATGCCGCGATTGTCTCGTCGATCTGGTCCGGCGCCGCCTTTGGATCTTCAAGGGCGACCGAGGCGACGGTGACCTTCTCGAAAATCGCGCGCTGCGTGGCGAAATCGCGGACTCGATGATGCAACAATGGCGTGCGGCGGCGCTCGTCTAGCCCCGGCGCTCCGCTGATGACAATCACGGGGGATTTCTCCGCATAGGCTCCGGCCACTGCGTTCAACGTGTTCAACCCACCGACGCAATATGTCACGCAGCAGCATCCGAGGCCCGCGACTCGCGCGTAGGCATCCGTCGCAAACGCCGCGCCCGCCTCGGTGCAGGTGCCGACGACCTCGATCGGACTGGCCACGAGCAGATCGTAGAATTTGAGGACGTAATCGCCGGGAATTCCGAAGACATGGCCCAGGCCCGCTTGCCTCAGGCGCGTGATGAGATATTTGCCCACGGTTGTTTGGGTCGTTCGAGTTCGCTTGCTCATCGGCGTTCTCTTTATCGAGGCACTTTCCTGCCCCGGGTCGGGCTTGTGTCGGTATTCTCGTCCTCGACGCCGCACAAAGTCGAGCATGCCAGACGGGGTCCCGATCTATCGCTGGACGCTGATGAGGTAGATCCAGTTAAAGATCACCAACGTGGCGATGCCTAAGCGCGTCCAAATCCAGCCCGCGCGCGAGCCGCCCTCGAAATTGACCACGAGCCGGAGCCTGCGCGTAGGCCTCACGACAAGAACACCCAGCGAGTAGAACAACCACCCTGTCATCGCGGCCGCGCCGATGGCGACCAGC
>JAJFLK010000216.1 GCA_021772735.1 Candidatus Sumerlaeota bacterium
TGGGGCAAGAAACTTGACGGCGATTTCTTCGCCTGTCGCTGCCTTAATTCCCTTCCTAACAAGCCCTACCGCTCCATGGCCAAGCTTGCCACGCAGAATGTATTGGACGTCATCAACTGTGAATCGCTGCCCAGGATTAGGACGACACTTGGATCGCACCAGTGCGTGGCTCATCTCGTTCGCCTTCTCTGACTTGACAGAGTTTCGCGGGCAGTATACTTGAAGGCCGCAGATAGCCGACGCTATACGATCACTTCTGCACCGCCCGACCTCACCTACCCCGCCCCTTCGAGTTGCCTTTTCCTTTGGCGCCTTCGCCTTTATTCTGGCGGTCGCTGCGGCGGTCGCGGGGTTGACGCTCTTCGCTGTAATCGCCGCCTTTGGGATAGCGGGCTTTGATATCGCCATGGTAGGGCTCTGGGTTGGAGCCTTCGATGTCGACCATGACGTAACGATCGGAATCGCGGCTGAGGCTGATCGAACTGGGCAGTTCCACGCCGATCTGCCATTGCCCGCCCGAGAGCCAGATGTACGTCCCGCCGCGCGAATCGTAATAGACTTCGTGATCGTGGTAGTAGCGGTAGCGATGCTTGTTTCGATATCCATGCGCGGGCGCCCAAGGCGGCGGACCCTTCTTGTGCTTGGGCTTCTTGACCTTGTGCGGAGCATCGGCAGTGCCCGCCTCGGCGTGCACGCCGAAGTGATGGCATGAACTCAGCGCGGGCACGATAAAGAGCGAGCACAGAATGAGGATAAAGATTCTTCGAATCAGCGTCGCGGGAACCAAGTTTTTTGGAATCATCATTCTATCCTTTGAATGAAGTAGTCGGAGCGACCTGATGCCGGGGCCTCAGGCGATCCACCGGAAAAATCGAACAGGGCGCAGCCGACCCGCGGGCGATATTGAAATTGGGCACGATCTCATGCGCGAAACTCAGGCCCGTGCCGCAGGCGTGGCAATCGGGCGGTGCGCGCCCGCTTCGCTCAGCACGCCTTCATACACGATCCGCGCCTCGCCTTCGAGCCGCACGTTGCGATAATCCCCGCTTCCTTCTTCGCCGCCATCCACCCCATGATCCGGCGCGTCGAAGTGGATTTTCAGTTCCGGGCCGCCTGAGGTCACGATCGTAACAGGAGAGGCGGCGATGCCGTGCAGGTGCGCGACGATCCCGACGGCGCACGCGCCGGTGCCGCACGCGAGGGTCTCGCCCTCGACCCCGCGCTCGTATGTGCGCATCGCGAGGCGTCCATCCGCGAGGCGCGTGGCGAAGTTGGCGTTCGCGCCGGCCGGACTGAACGAAGAGTGATTGCGAACTTCGCGTCCGAGCCGCGCGAAGTCGAGAGCCGCAATTGCGCCGACATCCGGGACGAAGACGACGGCATGCGGCACGCCCGTGTTGAGATAATCGGCTTTGGCGGCGCCTTCGAGGCCCAGCGCGACGCCCCGGCGCAGCGAATGCGGATCGCTCATGTCCAGAATCACATCCTGATTCTCAAGCACGCGGGCGCGAAGCAGACCGGCTTCGGTCTCGAATGCCATGTCGCCGCCGGCTGCGCCGATCAGATTGGCAAATCTCGCGATGCAGCGCGCTCCATTTCCACACATATCGGCCTCGCCTCCGTCGGCGTTGTAATACCGCATGCGGAAATCCGCGCCCGCGCCCAACGGCGGCTCGACGAGCAGCACTCCATCCGCGCCGATGCCCACGCGCCGCTCGCACCACCGCACGAAACGCTCAGAGCGACCCTCCGCCCCGATCACGCCCTCGCGATTATCGACGACGATGAAGTCATTTCCCGCGCCGTTCATTTTGGTGAAGTTTAGATCGTTCGTCATGGTTCGTCTCGGCGACATGGACGGCGACATCGTGATGCGGCATCCCATGCGTGTTCGCACATTCTACCATACGCAGCTTTGTTGAGGCGGAAATAGGTTAGGGCCGCTGATCTTGTCTGGTCGGAAACTACGAGGCCGAGGATTCGAGTTCGTTGACGACCCGCATGAGATCGAAGATGCCTTCTTCGATCTGTGTGGAATCGCCGGCCGTGACACTGCGGCGCAACGAGGAAACACCGGCCTTCAAGTCGGCGCTGCGCGGGTGATCGTTCAGCGATCCGATCAGTTCCTCCGCGCGGTTGATAACGTCGTCGGCTTCCTCGTTGATGTTCGATCTGATCTTCTCGCGCAATTCGCGTGCGACGCGTTCGCGCGACTCCTTGACCATCCGCATCTTCTCGGATTCGCTCAGGCGAGATCCGGTCGAAGCGACGGTGATCGCTTTCTCGACGCCGGTCGCGAGGTCTTCGCCGTGGACTTCAAGAATGCGATCCGGATTGAGCCGGAACGTCACTTCGATGCGCGGCACTCCGCGCGGCGCGGGCGTGATCCCTTCGATACGCAAAAGATCGAGGAACGTATTCTCCGAGGCCGAGGTTTCATCACCCTCGTAAATCGGGAACGAGATCGTCTCCTGGAAGTCGCGCGTCGTCGTGAAGATGTCTTTGGCCTCGGTCGGATAGGTCGAGTTGCGGTCGATGATCGGAGCAAACTGATCGCTCTGCAGGCCGACGCCCAGCGAGAACGGCGTCATATGGATAATGACGGGTTTCTCTTTGCCATACGGCGCCGCAAGCGTGCCCTCAAGCTCGCCCTCGATCGGAGCAAGCACCATGGTCTGGATCGCCGCGCCGAGGCAGACGACCTCTTCGGGCGAGATATCGCGCGAGGGCTGGACGTTGAGCGCTTCTTTGACGACGCGCTGCACGAGCGGAATACGCGTCGAGCCGCCGACCAAAAGCACGGTGTCGATCTTGGATTGATCAACGCCGGAATCTTCAATGGCAGCCTTGATCGGCTGAACCGTTTTGCGGACGAGATCCTCGATCAGAGATTCGAACTTGGTCCGGCCAAGCGATGTCTCCAGTGTAATCGGGCCCTTATCGCCCATCGCGATCGCTTCGATCGTGATCGGCGTCTCGCGAATTTCCGAGAGCTCGATCTTCGCTTCCTCGGCTGCCTCGCGCAGACGAGACATCGCGACCGGATCTTCGCTCAGGTCGATCCCATGCTCGTCTTTGAATTCGGCGAGGAGATGCTCGATGATCCGCTTGTCGAAGTCGTCGCCGCCGAGCTTGGTATCGCCCTGGATCGCCAGGACGCGGAAAACGCTGGAAATAATCTCGATGACCGAAACGTCGAAAGTGCCGCCGCCCAGGTCAAAAACCAGGATGATCTGATCCTTGTTCTTGTCCAGGCCATAGGCCATCGCCGCCGAGGTCGGTTCGTCGATAATCCGGCGGACGGTGAACCCGGCGATCTCGCCGGCGTCTTTCGTCGCCTGACGCTGAGCGTCGGTGAAATACGCCGGAACGGTGATGACGGCGTCCGTTACTTCTTCGCCGAAGAAATCTTCGGTGTCCTGCTTGAGCTTCTGCAGAATCATCGAAGAGATTTCCTGTGGCGTGTATTCCTTGCCGCCGACGTCGACGCGATAGTTGGTCCCCATCTGGCGTTTGATCGAAAACACCGTCCGGCCAACGTTCATCACGGCCGCTCGGCGCGCCTTCTTGCCGATCAGGATCTCTCCGCTCTTTGCAAAGCCCACAACGGATGGCGTCAGCCGATCGCCCAGACCGTTCGGAACAACGACCGGTCCATTACGTTCCATGACGCCGACGACGGAATTCGTCGTGCCTAAGTCGATACCTACGATTCGCCCCATTTTTTTTATAGATCGCCCTGGCCCTGATGGGCTGCGGCGACCGTGAATCCTCTCACCATTCAGGTTATCGCATCCTGCTCACTCTCGTGATCCATATATTCACCCTTAGTCCTCGTTACAGGCAACCACAACTTTAGCGTCGCGCAGAACGCGGCCCCGAAAGATGACCCCTCGACGGATCTCTTCGATGACCGTGTTATGTGGATGGTCAGTAGTGCGGCGGTATTCGATCACATCGTGCAAGTTGAAGTCAACCTTTTGACCCAGGCAGCTCATGATCTTCAGATCGAACTGGCTAAACAGCTCAACCATCCTATCCCACAATACCTCAACGCTCCGAAGCCATCCGGCCAATTCGCCCTCGGCCGGGAACTTGCGGGCAAGAAGGACGATGCCGTCGAGCCCGTCAATAAACTTGATGGCCTGCCTGGCGAATTTCCCAAACTCATCGTCATGGGCGCCTGTCGGCTTGAGTTCGTCCGCCAGCCTTTCGAGTTTGGCGTTCTGGTTGAGCAGCAACTCATTTAGAGAACTGAGGATGTCTGCGCCTGCCGCGGGCATCTGCAAGATCTCGGCCGGCACGTCCACGACCAAGGCCAATAAGTCCTCATTGGACGGCGAGGACTCGCTATCCCGCGCCTGATCCGTCCCCTGTGGCCCGTCCTGCGCCGCATGGGTTGCCACGCCGTTTGCGATTCCGTTGGAGGCGCCGCTCCCGTTCGTGTCCGACTCCCGATCCGGCTCCGAAGGCACCCGGCTCGATCGAGTCACCCCTGGAACCGGAGCGGCCAGATCGAGGATCTCCACGGGCCGCTCGTCGAGCGGGAATTCATCCACCTCAAAGGATTGGGCAAATTTCTTAAGGCGCGCCAGCATGATTCATATCTCAGCGATTCAAGACTTGACCACTGTTTGGGCGATCTCCGAACCCTCGGCCGGAACCGACCCAAATCCCCCATTAGGCCCCCTGGTCCGCCCAGCCCAGGTCATCGTGCGCCGAATGAGCCCCGAGGCACTAGTATACTTTCGGCACACCGGGGCGGCAACCTTGAATCTACTTAACTTCCATATTCTGGCGATTTGGGATCGGCCATCACTACCCCCGCGCCCAGTCTCTCTTGCGGGGCCGCTGCTCGGACGTTTGGTGCATTCCGGCCAATCCGGCGTTCCAGCCTCGAAACCGAGTGCGCCCTTCCGCCATGCGCCGCGACTGCGCTAGACTCTGCCCGCAATGAGCTTCGGATTCGACATGCCCTGGGCCCTGATCGCACTCGCCTTGCTGGCGCCGGTCGTTTGGATCGAGCGTCGAGCGTGGAGCGGGCTGGCCCGATGGCGTCGCCGAACCGTCCTCGGCTGCCGCCTTGCCGAACTGACCCTGCTGACGCTGGCCGTAGCGGGTTTGCGGTGGGAACGCACGGGCGACGCGGTCGCCGTCGTCTTTGCCCTGGACGTATCGCGGTCGGTCAACGATCGAGCCCAGCGCGATGCCCTGGCCAAGATCGCCGCGGCGACCGATTCCATGCGCGCAGACGATCGGGCGGGGCTCCTCGTCTTCGGAGGCAACCCACTGGTCGAAGCCGTTCCGCAGGCTCGGCTGCGGGTCTCGACAATCGAATCGAATCCTGAGGCTGAGTTCACGGATCTGAGCTCGGCGTTGAGCCTGGCTGCGGGCGTGTATCCGGAAGGCATGCGCCGGCGGTTGGTGCTGTTCTCGGACGGTAATGAAAACCGTGGCGACGCCCTTGGGGCCGTCCGCTCGCTCCAGGGCGCGAGCGTGAGCGTCGACGTTTTCCCTATCGAAATCCCACCGAGCAACGAGGTCAGCCTGACCCGGCTCGAAGTCCCCGGCCGCGTCGATAAGGACACGCCTTTCGATCTGCGCATCGAAGCCATGGCGACCGGGCCCGGACCGGCGACGCTTCGGCTGTTCCGCGATGGCGCGACGATCGGCCGCCAGGAGGTCCACCTCGAAGCGGGCCGCAATCCGTTCTCGATCGCCCTGAATGAAGACCAGCCCGGGTTCCACACCTACGAGGCCATCATCGAAACCCCGATGGACCAGCATTCGGAGAACAATCTGGCCGGGGCGTTCACGCGCGTCTCGGGCCCCTCGCGCGTGCTGATCGTCGGCCGGGATGAAGACAACGCGGCCCTGACGAACGCGCTGGACTTAACGCGGCTCGATTACGAATCGACGCCCTACATGCCGCTCAATCTCGCCGGACTCCAAAGATACGATTCCATTTTCCTCAACAACGTCGCGGCGCATGAGTTCAGTGCGGATCAAATTGCCGCGCTTGAGAATTACGTCCGCGATCTGGGCGGCGGGCTCGGGATGATCGGCGGGGAAAACAGTTTCGGGCCCGGCGGCTGGATCGGCACGCCGGTCGAGCGCGCGCTTCCGGTTCGCATGGAGATCAAGACGCGTGAGAAATTCCCATCATTGGCGATGGTGATCGTCGTCGATAAATCCGGATCGATGGGCGGCATGCCGGGGTCGGCTTCCAAAATGGACATGGCCAACCGGGCGGCGGTCGAAGCGATCGACCTGCTCGGCCCCCGCGACCTCGTCGGCGTCGTCGCTTTCGATTCTGCGGGTAAATGGGTCGCGCCGATCGGGCCGGCAAGCGATCCCTCGCTGCGCAGCAAGATCCTGGGTATCGCGCCCGGCGGCGGCACGGACGCATATCAGGGCGCGAAAATGGCGCATGAAGCCCTCGCCTCAGCTCGCGCCCAGCTCAAGCACATCATCCTGCTCACGGACGGCCATACGGCGCCGGGCAACTTCGCCCAATTGATGGGCCAGCTCGCCGCGTCCAAAATCACGCTCTCGACCATCGCCATCGGTCCGGGCGCCGATCAGACCTTCCTCGATGGATTGGCCCGCGAGGGAGGCGGCCGGTATTACTTCTGTCCCGATCCCTCACGCGTGCCGAGAATTTTTGTCCGAGAAACCATCCTCGTCCAACGCTCCTATATTATAGAAGAAACCCACACGCCGACTCAGGCCTCGCTGCACCCGATCCTGACCGACGCCGGGCTGGCGAGCACGCCGCCGCTGCACGGTTACGTCACGACCGAGATCAAGGACCGCGCCGAACCCGTGCTGCGAATCAAGGGCGATCCACTGCTCTCAGTCTGGCAGAGCGGCCTGGGAAAAGCCGTTGCTTTCACCTCGGATGCGCAGCCGCGATGGGCGCGAGATTGGACCGGCTGGGACGGATACCAGGCTTTCTGGGATCGCACAATCCGTTGGAGCTTGCGAAGCGTCGCCTCGACCGACCTTCATCCGGTCTTGAAGTTCGACCGAGGCCGGGGCCGCCTGACCGTGGACGCGGCCACAGCAGTCACCGGAGATCGGCTCAACTTCCTGGACCTCAAAGCGCGGATCATCCAGCCCGATCTGACGACGATCGAAGTGCCGTTGCGCCAGACCGCCATCGGGACTTATGAGGCCGAGTTCGACGCGGACCGGCCCGGCGCGTATCTGGCCGGAATCTTCGACGACGCCGGACGCCAATCCGCAGCCGGCGGGATGGTCGCGTTCTCTCCCGAGTTTAAGGACTTCGGGTCCAACTCTTATCTGCTCCACGAGCTCTCTCGCCGCACCGGCGGCAAGATCGAACCGCGCGTCGACGAGATTTTCCGACGCGAGGGCACACCCGTCCGGTCGGCACGCGAGATCTCCTGGCTGCTGCTTACGCTCGCGATGCTGCTGCTGCTGGTCGAGGTTGGCGTGCGCCGCCTGCACTTCGATGAGGAACAAACCGCCGCGATGCGCCGAGTTCTGGCGCGGCTCATGCCGCTGCGGCCCGCGACGGCCGACGGCCCCGGCGCCGAAACGCTAGGGCTGGACAGCGGCCTCAAGCGAAGCACGGCACGAATGCGCCGCCGACTGCGCAAGGGCACGACGGTCGAGCTGGGAGGTTCCCTCGACGGCCCGGCTGCGGGAACCCTCTCGGACCAGATGGAAGAGGAGGAGGGAGCGACGCAGACGACATCGAGCCCATCGTCTTCTCCGGAGTCGGACGACGCGGCTTCGGCCGCACAGGACCGCGAAACGCTCGGGGAACTCAAGCAACGCCGACGCGCGCGCCACGCCGCCGACGCGGAGGGCGCGGGTATCTCAGATACGGGAGTCTCAGACACCTCGGTCAAGTGGGGCGCAGGCCTCGCACCGGACCGGTGGGAAACCCCCGCAACAGACGACAGTGCATCCATTGAAGACTCAGCGCCCCCGACCACCTCGAAGCCCGAATCGCAACCGGCCTCCCCGCCTCCATCCGCGCCCGGCGATTCAGGCGCGACCATGGACCGACTGCTCAAACGGAAACGTGATCGACGGGGCGCGGGGGACGAGACGTAGGCCTCACCCGAAAAACATTTTCTTATAGTTTGCGTGAATATGATCGCCGATGCGGCGCATGCGGGCGGCCTCCACATCGTTCAGAGCTCCGTGTTCGATCGCGCGCAGAGCCTCGCGCATCTGCCGGGCGTTCTTGGGCGCGGTGAATGCGCAATGCACACTCGGGTGGCTCAGTTGGAACCGATAGCAATCGGCCGCCGTCGGCGCCGTCTCGCCCTCGGGCATCTTGGCCGGATCGAGCAGGTCGCCCCAGCCCGCCGGCATGCATAAAATGTCACCGTCATCATCGACGGACATCACATCAATAGGCGCGACCGGCG
>JAJFLK010000217.1 GCA_021772735.1 Candidatus Sumerlaeota bacterium
GAACTGGTCGATGCGCTCAAGCCCGAATACGTGAGTCCGCTCGTAGCATATCTCTGCCACGAGGATACCGCAGAGAACGGGGGCCTGTTCGAGGTCGGCGCGGGCTGGTTCGGCAAACTCCGCTGGCAACGCGCCGATGGCGCATCGCTTCCGCTCAGCAAGGAAATCTCAGCCGAGAAAATCTCGGCCGCTTGGGGCAAGGTCACGGATTTTACTTCGGCGCATTATCCGACGAACGTGCAGGAATCGTTCGGCCCGCTGATGAAGAATTTGAACACGGCCAAGAGCAAGGGCGGCAATGAGCACATCGATGTCGATATCGCAGAAGGATTCGAGTTCAAGCCCGCGACGAAGTCCTACGACGAGCGTGACTTGTGCCTCTATGGGCTTGGCGTCGGCGCGGCGCGCGATGCGCTCGATCCCAAAGAACTGGCCAAGGTTTATGAGCTTAACCCGCAGGGCTTCAAGCCCCTGCCGACGTTCGCCGTGACCGTTCCGTTCGGCGTGATCGGCGGCATCGGCACGGTCCCCGGCCTTTCCTTTAACCCCATGATGCTTCTGCACGGCGAGCAGTATCTGGAGCTGCGCAAGCCGCTGGCGCGCAAGGCGACGCTCACGACCACCGGCAAGATCGCCAAAGTCTATGACAAGGGCAAAGGCGCGCTGCTCGTCATCGAAACGCTGAGCAAGGATGAGAGCGGCGCGGACGTCGCATACAACGAGTTCTCAATTTTCATTCGTGGCATCGGGGGGTGGGGAGGCGATCGCGGACCCTCGACCAATATCAACACGCCGCCGGACCGCGAGCCCGACGCCACCTTCGAGGAGAAGACCGACGACAATCAGGCGCTATTGTATCGCCTCTCGGGCGATCCCAACCCGCTGCATGCCGATCCGAACATGGCCAAGATGGGCGGCTTCGAACGGCCGATCCTGCACGGCCTGTGCACGTTCGGCGTCGTGGGCCGCGCGGTGATCGATCATTTCTGCGGCGGCGATCCGACGAAGTTCAAATCCATCAAGGTGCGCTTCGCCAAGCATGTCTTCCCCGGCGAGACCATCGTCGTCGAGATGTGGAAGGAATCCGACTACCGCATCATCGTGCAGGCAAAGGCGAAAGAACGCGATGTTGCCGTCCTTTCGCACGCGGCGGTCGAACTGATTGACGAATGGCCCAAGCCCGAAGGCAATGGCGCCGGCGTCTCAGCCAAAGCGGCGGCGGCGCCGGCGCAAGCCGAAGCGGCGGAGAACGCCGGGGGAACCTCTGAAGTCGGCACAATTTTCGAGCATATTAAGACTCGAATTGAGGGCGATTCCGGGCTGGTCGGAAAGGTCGACGCCATCTATCAGTTCAACATCGCGACGAATGGCTCGACTCAATCCTGGACGGTCGATCTCAAGAACGCGCCGGGCAGCGTCGCGGCTGGGACCGCAGAGAAGCCCGATTGCACGATCACGATCGAGGGCAGCGATTTTGTCGCCATGACCAAAGGCGAGCTTGACGGCCAACAGGCTTTCATGACCGGGAAGCTCAAGGTCGCCGGCAACATGATGCTCGCAACGAAGCTGGGCGATGTCCTGGCCTGAGAGACAGGCGCACGATGAAGTTCATCGACCTCTCACACGAGATCAAGCCGGGGCCGGAATCCGTCCCCGAGTTTCTGCGCACTGAGATTCGATATACGGATCACGCCGAGGGCGCGGAGCAGATTAAGCAGATGATGGGCATCGCGCCTGAGCTGCTGCGCAATGGCGAAGGCTGGGCGGTCGAGGAGTTCACTCGGCTGGGAACACACAATTCAACTCACATTGACGCGCCCTGGCATTACAACAGTGTCATCGGAGGCGAGCCCGCGCAGACCATCGACGAGCTGCCTTTGGAATGGTTCTTCGCCGACGGAGTCGTGCTTGATATGACGGCCAAGGGCGAGGGCGAAGCCGTGACGCCCTCCGACATCGAAGCCGAACTCGCCCGGATCGAATACACTATCAAGCCGCTCGATATCGTTTTGGTCATGACCGGCCGCGACCGCCATTACGAGCGGCCCGATTACATGTTCAAGGGTTGCGGCGTGACGGCCGAAGCGACGCATTGGCTGTTCGATCGCGGCGTTCGCGTGATGGGCATCGACGCGTGGGGTTGGGATCAACCGCTCAACATTCAGGCGCAGGCCGCGCTGCGCGAAGGCAAGCCGGGAATCTTCTGGGCAGCACACCAGTGCGATCTCCCCTACTCGCAGATCGAACGGCTGACGAATCTCGCGTCCCTGCCGCCTCATGGATTCAAAGTCGCCTGCTTCCCGCTCAGGCTGGCTCGGGGCAGCGCCGCGCCGGCCCGCGTCGTCGCGATCGTTCAAGATTAAGATCGCCTACTGCCCGCCGCCGCGAATCATAAACCACGTCAAACGCAGCGCATACGCAACGATCTTGCCCGGGGCCAGAATTAAGCCAATCCCCAGCAGGGCGCGATTGCGGTCGTCCTCAAGCGAGAACGGGTTATTCCAAAGCGTTCCGCCGAGACCAAGATTCTCCGTATCCACCGATGGGGTGATCAGAAAAGAGATCGCCAGGTAAACCGCCATGGCTATCCAGTAAGGCGGGTTGAGCTTATCGATCAGCTCGGCCGAACCGACGGCGTGCTCGGCGATCCCCATTCGATCGAACAGGGCCGGCAGCCCGTAAACGATCGCGAAATACGGCCCCACGATCACAACAATCGACCCGATCCAGGCTGCCACGAATCGTATCAATAAACCTGCGCGCATAATTCCCGCTCCCGAGTCCCCAGGAATCCCGAGGACATGCTGAATGCACCAAAATGGACTCCCGACGCCCTGAGGTGTCAACCCTCAAATTCACATGCAATTGCCATGCCGATAGTTCAACGGCAATAAAGTTGAGCCTCATCTTCGAACGCGTTAAAATGTGCAGTGGGTGGACATAAGCTGAAGACTTCCACGATGTGACAAATCCGCATCATCAATCGATTGGCCCGGACGGCCGGGCCCGCAAGCAAGAGCGCTATGCAAAGCGACCCGGCCTTCAAGATCATCGTTCACGTGCCTGGGCAATCCGAGTGCGAGCAGGCCCTCGGGGAAAGATTGACCATCGGCCGATCCTCCCAAAACGAATTGGTCCTCGGCGATACTAACGCTTCAAGGCGGCATGCCGAGATTCGGAAGATATCGGGGCGCAAGTATCGGCTGATCGATCTGGGCAGCGCTAACGGAACCTGGGTGAACGGGCGCCGCGTGACGAATCCGCGCGACCTGGCCGCCGGCGATCGCATTTCAATTGGCGACAGCGTGATCGAATTCCTCGCGCCCGAAGGTGACGCGACCGCCCTGAGTGAATCCTCGCTCGGAGAAAGCACCCAAGCCACCTCGACGAGCATGCGCAATGAGACCATTGTGATTCAGGTCTGCGACATCAGGAATTACACGGGGATGAGCGAGTCGCTTCCGGCCGACGATTTCTCCGGAATTATTTCGGACTGGTTCAAGGAATGCACGCGCATCATCGAGAACCAGGGAGGCACGATCGATAAGTTCATCGGCGACGCGGTGATGGCTTATTGGATCGTCTCCGATCCGGAACGGCCGGGCGAAGAGGTCTCATCCTCGCTGATCGCCTCGCGCAAGATGATCGACATGTGCGAACTCTTCACCCAGCGCATTCGGGCACTTTCGAATAAACACAAGTTCCGAGTCGGGATCGGGTTGAACGTGGGCCCAGCGATTTTCGGCAATATCGGCACGCCGGAAACTCCCTCGTTCACTGTGGTCGGCGACAGCGTGAATCTGGCCTTTCGCCTTGAAGCGCTAAGCAAAGAAAAGGGCGAGGCGGTTTTGGTCTCCAATCCAATCGCCGAGAACGCGTCGAAATGGTTCAAGTTCAAGGCTCTCGGGGAGGCGATGGTCAAGGGCAAGATCGAACCGGTCGAAATATCGGCTCTGATTTTGAAGGGCTGACTCGACGCAAATGATTCATCGTCGGCTTTGCCCTGAAGGCGGGCAAAGCGGATGGGCCTTGATAACGCAGCCCCTGGTGACTAAGGATCAGGGTTCAAGATCACGAAAAAGACGGGGGCAAGGGTGACGATGACACACAAACGGACGACATGGATCATGATCGCGGCGTTTGTTGCCGCGATGGGCGGCAGCAGGACGGCAACGACTGCGCTGGCCGAAGACGAGAAAGCTCATTTTCATCACGTTCATCTGAACGTGGTCGATCCGGCGGCGACGATCAAGTATTACAAAAAATTCTTCAGTGCCGTGGAGGTCGATTTCCGGGGCGCGAACAAGGCGCTGCTGACTGATCGATCATTCATTCTGATGAACCAGGTGGAGACGCCGCCGATCAGCGATACACGAAGCGCGATCTGGCATATGGGATGGGGCGGCGTCGATGGGCCGAGCGAATACGAGTGGCGCAAGAAGGAGGGCGTTGAGTTCGAGTCTGAGCTCACGCCTCTTGGGAATCTGCATTTCATGTACGCCTACGGCCCGGACCGCGAAGTCGTCGAGATCTGGACCGGCTTCCATCACAACCGGTTCGGGCATGTGCACCTGTTTGCCGACGACATCAACGCGTCGGCAAAGTGGTATGCCTCCAACCTCGGGCTTGCCGCGCCTTCGCGCGAGATCCCCAAGCCCCCCGCACCGCCCGAAGGCTTCGAGCCGGCCGTCGGTGACATGAGTGTTTTCCGTTTTTTATGGGCGACCCAGGCGACGACCGATGCGGTGACAATCAATATCTTCGGCAAGCCCGGACCCGAGAAACCGTTCTGGTGGAAATACGATCCGATCAACGAGTTCGAGAAGACCGATGGCCGGGCAATCGATCACATCGCGTTTTCATTCCGCGATATCGAACCGGTTTTCGAACGGATGAAAGACGCCGGAGTCGAGATCGTCGATCCGATCAATGAGCGCGCCGATTACGCGATGAAGAGCTTCTTCGTCCGCGGGCCGGACGGCGTGCTTGTCGAGATCGTTGAAGATCGTCCCCTGCCCGAAGGCATCTGGGACCATTCGCACTGAGGCAAATCAATAATATGGCCGACTCAACAGCGGATCGAATCGAGCGAACCGACGCGGAGTGGCGCGAGGCTCTGACCGACGAGCAGTATCGCGTCCTGCGCGAGAAGGGCACCGAACGCGCTTTCTCCAGCGAGGATGACGCCGCAAGGGGCACCGGAATGTATCTGTGTGCCGGTTGTGGCGCTGAGCTCTTCGATGCCGAGCACAAGTTCGATTCGGGCACCGGCTGGCCGAGTTTCACCCAAACCGCAGGCAGCGACGCCGTCGAGGAAGAGACGGACCGGACCCTGGGGATGGCCCGCACTGAAGTGCATTGCAGGCGCTGCGGCGGACATCTCGGTCACGTCTTTCCCGATGGCCCCGCGCCGACAGGGTTAAGGTATTGCATCAACTCGGTGTCGTTAAAGCGTGAAGCTGCCACTGACGAGGGATGACGAAATCCGATTTTCCCCAGCGCATACGGCTCCTCTCTCCGAAGCGGGAACACGGCGCTCATAAAATTGCAGGCGAAGAAAAGCGGCCGACAAAGTGCCGGCCGCTTTCTGATGTTTCTGGATAACTTCAGACCCGGGCACTACTGCCCGCCCGTTTGCCCCGCGTCGTCGGCCGTTTCGTTCGCAGTGAGCAACGTCAGGTCTTCGCTATCGACCGTATAGTCTACCCAGCCGATCATCATTTCTTCAAAGGTCTGCTCGCCGAAGCGAACCGTCTCGGCGGGGTCCGGGTTGAGCAGGTTCTTCTCGGAGTTATCCATGTGCGCGAGGCACTCGATCCGCGTGCCCCCGGGCAGATGGATCGGCTTCTCCGGGTAGTAATACACCTGCCAATCGAAAGCGTAGCGAGGCACCGAGAGGAGGATATCGCGCCGCCCGTCCGGGTAGACCGCGACGTAGTCGAACGCCTTGCCTCGGTAGTGCATGTGCGGCATCAGCGCGCGGACGGTCACGGCTTCTTCAAACGTAAAGGCCGAGCCGATTGCGTAATTACCCGCAAACGGCGGGATCTCGAAATCCGTGTTGGCAATGCCGCGCGTGATGACCTGCTTCTTAACAGGCTCATCGTGAAATACGAGACCGACGTAAGAGCGGTCCGTGGTCGCGACCCCGCTGGTGTTGTAGTGCATGTTGAACATGAGCGTCGCGCCGTTTTTAATCAGCTTGCCTTCGCCCTCGTGATAAATCGAAGGCGTGTTGCCCGGGGAGAGAGCGCCGAGCAATCCGTTGCCGAACAGTCCTGCATCCGGGTTGGCGACGCCTTCGCCCGGGTTGCGGATATACATAACGATGTGGTGAACGACATCCAGGTTGCCCGCGCGGGCCTCCATGCGCTTGATCCATTTATCCTCGCCGAAGTTGGTCTTGACTGCGAAAAACTTGTACGGAACGACGCCCTCGGCGGGGATCTCGAAATCGCGGCCCATATCGATGACAACATCCGGCTCGCCGATTTGCCAACCCTCGGAGAATTCCGCAGGGCCGGGCAGGTCCGCCTTGTCGCCCTGTGGCGCGCCCGCATCCACCCAGCGGACGATCGTGTCGATCTCTTCCTGAGATAGCGAAATATCGTTGCTCCACTTACCAAAACTGGGATCGGCGTGCCAGGGCGGCATGACGCGATTGGCCACGGCCTTTTTGATCGACTTCGCCCAGGGGCGAAC